>DAIAOV010000146.1 GCA_027437055.1 Legionella sp.
TACAGCCTTAATTTTATAATAATAGGTTGTATCATCTGACAAGTCAGTATCGGTAAAACTTGTGGTTGTAACGGTATCAATTTTTGTGTAAGTTCCGGAAGAAGAGGTTGCTCTGTAAATATAATAGGATGATGCATCACTAACAGAATCCCAGTCTAGGTATATTTCGCTTGAACTTTCAACTGTAGCAGTAAGATCATCCGGTACGGACAGTGCATCATACTCGTCAGTAGTTTCAGAAACTATTGATGAATATGCGCTTGTTTCAGAACTGTTTACAGCCTTAATTTTATAATAATAGGTTGTATCATCTGACAAGTCAGTATCGGTAAAACTTGTGGTTGTAACGGTATTAATTTTTGTGTAAGTTCCGGAAGAAGAGGTTGCTCTGTAAATATAATAGGATGATGCATCACTAACAGAAGCCCAATCTAGGTATATTTCACAGGAACTTTCAACTGTAGCGTTAAAGTCAGTTGGCGCGGACAGAGAGCTGTTAGAATTGTTTGATGTGCCTTCTACAACTTGTGTCAGACGTTCAGTTAATTGGCTTTCCATTTCTGTGGCTTGAGCTTTGGTGATAGTGTCAGCCGTTACTGCATCATCAATAGCATCACCTAAAAGTGCCTCGAGTTTTGACAACAGAGTGGTTTCACTAACATCGTAACTTTCAGCGATTTCAACCAAGGTATTGCCAGCTTGTAACTCATCAATAATGGTTTGCTCCTCGACGCCTAGAATAATTGCAACTTGGGAAAGGATGTTAAATGATGATTGCTGCTGACCAAGCCGTTGTCCAGGCAGCTGTCCAGATTGCTGACCAAGCCGTTGTCCAGGTTGCTGATTAGGAATACCCCATTGAAGCCACGTATTTAACAATCCCTGACTGTCCATTCCTGTTTGGAAGCCTATAATTTGTTGGGAGTTTTCTTGCATAGTTGCAGCATTTGTTACTGTTACATTTGACAGTATACTCCCACTAAGAAAGCATCCTACAGTTAAAGCACTGACGAACATTTTTTTTCCGAGTTTGGACATTAATTCATACCTCCTCTTCTAAATTATGGATCATAATAATTATACTCAATAAGGATAATTATTCCCTGAAAAGCAACTGAATTCTTGCTGAGAGGCAACTGAATCTTTGTTGAATAGCTTTTGAACTTAATTTTTTGGGACTACCCGTTCAACGGCCAATTACAAGAATCAAAGCACAATTGAGCCAAGTCAGGAAGAGGTTGTATTAAGAATGCCAACGACAAGATCCACTTTGACAAGTGTGCATACGGTTGCCGAAGAATCCGAAATGAACTAAGGTAGCAGTAAATCCATTTGAAATTTCCGAGTATCTTGGACCTAAATAATGTACTAAAATTTTCATAGAAAATGCCTATATCTCCTATAGGCCTTACTGTTATAGTTCATAATTTTCTCCAATGACCTTCTTAGTATTCTTTGAAGATAGTGTATTTTTAATTGACGTAATTTTAGCGGTATATAGTTTGAGTCCGATGGGCAGCCAAAATAAAGCATAGACAATGCCACCATTTATAGAGGGTAATATAGCATGCCAACCTATTCCCTTTAAGTTGAGCGCTTTCAGAGGGATGGCAACATAAATAAACGGCCATATACTTTTAATAATTGTGGCAAAGTACTTCGGCATCATGTACTCGGGAAGCGCGATACCTGAAGTAAGTATAAACATAAGGTTGATAATAGCATAAACTTCTATAAAATAAACCAGATCATCAAAAAAAGCTGAAATAACGAAGCCAATTGCTGTTAAGTCAGTTAGAAAAACCACCATAAGCGCAAAATATTCTAAAATACTTCCCCTGAGAGGAATACCAAAAAATTTCCCTGCAAAGCACAGTCCCATAAAACTAGTACTACATGCAATAACAATAATTACACTAATTCTTTTGATAAGCACATACAGCCTAGCACGTTGTTCTTTTTTGCTTATAGTAAGCTTAGATGATATTAATTTCTCTTCAATTAAAATAGGTACTAAAAAAAATGTCATATAAATCATTTGAACAACGAACCCCATAACCGTGTAGATCAGATTCCTCATATAACTAAGTGTAGGGTCATACAATACCCGCTCAGAGAACGTAAACGTTGCCATAACTTGTTTAGCCGTATAGGGAAGCATATTCTTTCCTTCCAAAATGTTCAGCTGAAACTGTGTGTTAAATGTGCTTAATATGCTGCTACAGTACCCTTGAGTTGAATTTCCAATGACCATGTTGGTCCCATCGATTAGCAGTAAGGTTTTTGGTGCTTTTAATTGGATCACATTTTTGTTATAGTTTTCTGGAATAATGAGGCCTCCTAGAATTTTTTTATTCTTAATTGCTTCCTCCAAATCGGCCTGTGAATCCGTATAATAACTAATATTCAATCCAGGATGGTTATTAAACTGCTCTACGATCGCTCTTGACAGAGAAGAATTATCCATGTCTGCGATACCAAAAGGGATTTGCTCTATATAAATTTTACTGAATATAAAACAAATTGCTAAACCTGCAATAATTGGCACTAGTGTTAGCGCAATAATAGCTTTTTTGTCTAGACGAAGAATATCCAAAACCCTCATACGTTTTCAGCCTTCCTGCTTATAAGCGTTCTTATTCTTTTAATAAGATTTGGAACGGAAATATTATTAAAGAGATAAGCAACGAAAGTAACGAACCACATCAAAATCACAAATTTGATAAGCCACGCTATATCAGGTAGCACATATTGAAAATTAATATCTAAAAGCGTTAAATTTCTTAATGGACCTCCATAATACGTAAAAGGATTGTATCGGGCGATAATTTTTATTGTATCGGGCATTGCCAGAACAGGAAAGGTATATCCAGCGAGCATGACTGTAGCACTGATTGACATTGCGAATTTTACTGCAGATAGCCTGACTTTCACGATTAATCTAATCAACATTCCTAAATTGGCCATTCCAATTGTATAAAGAATGGTCAAAAGAGCAGCTCCTGTTAAACTTCCATTAAACGGCATTTCGAATAGGTAATATTGAATCATTAGAGATATCAATATAGAAATTGATCCTAACAATCCAGAAAAGATACCTTTTAACCATATGCTTGAATATCTTTTCCCTCTTACTTCTACAATTTCAACACCTAATATAAAAATCGAAATTTGGGCAATATTGAGCAACATTCCTGGCAACATGAAGTTAGGAGTACTCTTAGTAGGATTTCCTAAATACCTTGTGGTATAAGGCATCGGCTGGACATAATTTTGTGAAAGTTCTGGCATTATTTCTAATTTACCTTGCATTATTTGCATCAAATAACCGCTTCTAATAGTTCCAAGAATTTCAGAGATTCTTGATTTAGTAGCACCGGTCATCGACATTTGCACAGCATCATAAATAACCAGTACTTTTGGAGCTTTTCCATTTAAAAGATCTGTTGAAAAATTCTCAGGAATAATAATTCCTGTAGCTACTTTTCCTTCTTCGATTAAATTTTCGACTTCATAATCGTTGCTACTGTAATAGACAACATTAAATGCTTCATTCGTCTCTATTTGAGTTACCAAGTTTTTGCTTGATGAAGAGTTGTCATGATCGATAATAATTGTGGGGACATGAGTCACGACGTGGGAAATGTATTGATACCCTAGTATGAGACTGCATATTGAAGGTATTACTAAAACGAATAAAATTGGAATCAATATTTTCTTGCCTTTGAGACAATCAATTAGTTTTAGAACTTTTTTCATGATTTTCATCTCATTGTCCAAAGTCTACAAATGCAGTCATTCCGGCGTTAAGAGGTTCTTTAATATCTGTCAGCTCAGCTTTCACTCCAAAAGACAAAATGTCAAATTCACCGTTGTCATTGGTCGCTCTTTTTACGGCAAAATCTGCATTTTTATTGATTGCAGTTATTTTTCCGTTAAATGTCTCGTTTGGATAGGCAGCAAGTCTTATAGAAACAGTCTGACCTGCTCTTACTTTAGAGAGATCTGTTTCTTTTACATTACATTGTATCCAAGGTGAAGCGGAATCGGTAATGATAAGTAAAGGCATTCCTGTAGAAACAAGTTCACCCGTCTCAACATTTAATTGTGTAATAATGCCAGCACAAGGTGCCGTAATTGTTGTTTTAGCAATGTATGTTCTTGTCTCAGCTAAATTTGCATTTTCTTGTCCTAATTCTCCCTCAAGAGATTGGATCGCGGCCTCTGCTATGCTGACTTGTGCTTTTGCAATTTCAATATCTTCGGCTCTTGCACCGGTTTTAGCAAGATCATATTGGGCCTTCGTTATAGTGTATTGGGTTAAGACACTATCCAGTTCTGCTTTTGATATCACATTTTCTTCATACAAAGTTTTAGTTCTGTTATAATTCACTTCCGCAAGATCATAGGCAGCTTTTAGTTGGACTAATTCATCTGCTCGTGCACCGCTTTGAACCTTTTCAAGTTGTGCAAGCGCAGATGTTTTAGAGGATCTGGCTGAAGCTATTTTTGCATTAACGGTATCAATTTTTGCGAGTGCTTGAGCTTGTTGAGCAAGTAAGGTATCACTTTCTAAAGTAATTAGTATCTGACCTTTTTTTACAACTTCATTTTCCTTTACTTTTACTTCCTTTATTTTTCCGGCAACTTGTGAATTTATATTAGTATCCGTCATACTTACATTGGATTGAACAACTAAATTTTTAGAAACTGGTTGTACGATTCCATCTCCGGTTAACCCGTTTGCCTTTGACAATAGTGCTATTGTTATTAAAATAACAATGAATAATGGCAAAATATGATTCTTTTTATTCTTAATAAGATTTTTCTTAATAAAAGAATTTTTCTTAAAAGGATTTTTTATGTTCATGATATACCTCCTTGATGAATAAATTAATTACCCTACGAATAATTTGGTGCCAAACTAAAAACGGAAAACTAATTACCTATTTGCTTTAATTCTATCCAAGCCCATTCTCAGTTTAGTGCCGAGTTTTTTCATGTCACTGTAATCTTCGGATGTAAAATCCTCCAATATTTGGGATAGTAACCCAAAATAAAAAGGGAGTATCGTTTCCAATGCAGCTTGACCATGTTCAGTAATATTAACTGCAATCATTCTACGATCTGAATTGCTCATAGATCGGGTGATAAACTCATCTTTTTCTAATCCCTCAATTAATCCGGTAATGGTTCCTCTTGTTACTTTTGAGAAATCAGCAATTTCTGATGGCGTTAAAGAATCTCCTTTCTTTTGATTCAAAATCAAGAGTACGAGAAGTTTACCCATAGAAAGGTTGAAGTCAGCAAATCTAAGGTGTAATTCTTTTGATATATCAGAAGTTGTTCTCATAAAAGAGATAAAAAGTTCTATATCTCGAACATTTAAATCAGGATAAGAAGAGTCTTTGGAAAAAATTTGAGAAATTAAAACATCACGCATATCAATACTCATTTATCTCATCTCCCAATCAATGACATTATAATTTGGAGCCAAACTATTTGCCTATAAATGATATTAATGCATTATTGTTTTCTTTGCAATATATTTTTATAAAGGAATGAATAAAAGGCTTCCCCGTCTAGGACTAGGGTAAACCACCATACTACAGCCGGAATAACGATCAATGAAAATGCGGACCCAGATGTACAAAAAGGTATTCTGACGGGGGTAAAGTCTGCAGAAACTGGGGTGTATGGATATTTGTGAGGTCGGGCACAATTCATTTCAATTGTCGGACCATCGGGGTCGGGGAAGAGTCCGCTTCTCAATCTGCTTGGGGCACTCGATACCCCGACATTGGGAAAGGTATACTTAGATGGACGGGAAATTTTCGCTATGTAGGAAAACGAACTGTCGGTTTTTCGCAGACGTAACATAGGCTTTATCTTTCAGGCATACAATCTGGTTCCCGAGTTAAATGTTGAAGAGAACATTATTCTGCCGCTGCTGTTAGACTATAATAAGCTAGACAAGCAGTATATCAATGAGCTCTTAGAAATACTGGGGTTAACGGACAGAAGGCACCATCTTCCCAATCAGCTATCTGGAGGGCAGCAGCAGCGTGTAGCTATCGGGCGGGCACTAGCAACAAAACCTGCAATTAT
>DAIAOV010000147.1 GCA_027437055.1 Legionella sp.
CTATCATCCATTCTCTTTACGATCTATTGGATGATAGAAACCCAAGACATTTCTTAAAGCAACCCGATTGCCCTAGAGTGGGGAAGCCTTTTTGTTTCGTAGTTTACTATAGATATGACTAAATTATTTGGCTAAAGAAGGCAATCATGATATTTTATCTCCAGGTCTAAATGGACATTGGAACGATAAGCTCAGGAGGAGCTATGCAACATTTCTCTATACCTACCTGTTATTTTCCAAGTACTGCGGTTTTTGTAGATGACAGTCGCGATTTCTTATTGAATTTTGTACTGCAGTTGGATGAGGGATTAGCTTATCGCGTATTTGACTCCCCTTTTGATGCTCTTGATTGCATTCATAAGAAGCGTTGTGAGCTTGAATTATTAAGCCGGCGTTGTCTTAGCGAATATACTGAAGCGAAAAATTGTCCTTTGACTAATCATACAATTAATCTAGATTTAGCTGCTATTCATGCAGAAGTTTATAACTCCAGACGATTCTCTGAAATTTCCGTGGTAGTTGTAGATTATGCTATGCCTGGTATGGATGGATTGGAATTTTGTCGGCGCATTGAAGATACTCATATCAAAAAAATATTACTCACTGGTCAAGCAGATGAAAAACTGGCAATTGAGGCATTTAATGAGGGACTAATTCATCGCTACATTAAGAAGAGTGATCCCGATGTAGCTAATTTGATAACTAAAAGTATTCATGACTTACAGCTGCTTTATTTTCAAGGTATGTCCGATATGATAGTACGCATGCTATCTGTCACCTCCCCGAGCTGTTTGCATGATAAAAAATTCGCTGAACTTTTTTGGGAAATCTGCCGTAATAAGAAAATAGTAGAGTTTTATCTTGCTGATAATTCAGGTAGCTTTTTAATGTTAGATGATGATGCGAATGTTAATTTTCTAATTGTTAAGAATGAAGCTGATATGCGCTTGCATTATGATTTGGCTCTAGACAATGGAGCAAGTGAGGTGGTGCTTGATCAGTTGCTTAGTGGAGAAAAAATTCCTTGTTTTTGGCAATTTAATTCAGCTACACCGCAATGGAGTCAGTGGTCTAATTGTTTGGTTTCTGCACATAAATTTATTTCAGATGAAATTTATTATTATGCTTATGTTGAAGGAGCTGGATTGCTTGATGTTCGATTAAATAAGATTTTATCTTATCATCAACATTTAGAGCAGTTGGATGCAGAGGAGCTGTTTTTAAGTTGACGTCATTACGTGCACAGTTATGTCCGACCTACATCGAAAGTAATCACCTACTCTTTTTTTAAAAAGAGATTCTCTGGATGTTGTTTTGCTAAATAGGACAAGCAGTCGATTACTCTGTTTAAATCACTTTGGGTATGGTTGGCACTTATGGATAAGCGTATTAATGTTTTATTTTTAGGTGTTGCTGGAGAGCAAAATACGGAACCAAATATATCTTCTTTTTCCAATTTATCTCTTAGCCAGATGACATTTTCTTCAGTATCAGCCATTATTGGAATGATTTGTGATGCACTATTACATAAATCAAATCCTTGATCTAAAAGTGTACTCCTTAAATAATTGGCATTGTCATGCAATTGTTTTCGTCTCCATTCCTCTTTTGCAATAATATGCATAGAAGAAGAAAATCCGGCCAAATCATGAGGCAATAAAGCGGAACTGAAAATAGACGGCAAGGAGGAATAGCGAATGAGTTCAATGAGCTCTTTTTTTCCGGCAATAAGCCCCCCCCTACCAGAAAATGTTTTAGCTAAACTGGCAGTAATAATATCTACTTGATCTGATAGACCTAATTCCGCGACTAAACCACTACCATTGGGGCCGTGAGTACCTAAAGAATGTGATTCGTCCACTATGAGTAGGCAGTTGTATTTTTTGGCCAGCGTTACATACTCTTGGATTGGGCTAACTGTTCCCAATGTACTGTATACTGAATCAATGGCAATAATACCTGAGCCATGGCGTTCCAGTTTCTTTCGCAGAGAGTTTAATGAGTTATGAAGAAAAGGGATGGCAAGAGCACCTGCGGCTTTAACTCCAGACCAGAAAGACATGTGAGTATAAAAATCCAAATAGACTGGCACTCGAGGCTGAGCTAGAGACTGAATTAGCCCCATATTAGCACACCATCCTGATTGGGTTAAAACACTTGCTGGGACGTTGAGAAAATGACTGAATTGGCGTTCGCACTTTTCAAATAGTTCGCTGTGATTATTTAAAAAGACAATAGATTGCATTTTGCCATTACCAAACTCTTGCATTGCGGTTATTTGCGCATCTATTAACTGAGGATGTTTACTGATGTTCAAATAATCATTACTTGAAAAAATAAGTGATTCTGATGTTGGTATTTTTCCTTGGAGGATATGTGCTCCATGCCAAGTTTTGTTTATTCTCGCATCAAAATAGTTATCCAGGGCTTTATTAATAAAAGTGGGATAATGCCCCATTTTTATTGTGTTAATGGGATTTTCATATAGAGAATCCTTGGAGTTGTTATTATTTTGAATGACCATTGATAACCTAGCTTTTTTCCATTACGTACAGTGTAGCATAACTAATTTTGCTAAAAATGAGCATTTGATTTTATTGTAATAAAATTAATTAAGAATATCTTTAGTCTCATTAAAATCATACTGGAAAAAAACCTTGCTTGTCGGTATGATTTTGACATTGTTTTAGGGGGATGTTTGAGTATGCGTTTGAGTATGATGGTCTGTTTTGTTTTTTCTTCATTTTCTCTTTATGCAATTGATGATGTAGAATCGAACAAAATACAACAGAGAATTCAACCTATAGGACAAGTGCATGTTCAAGTGGAAAATGGCACTTCAACACCAATCAAGGTTGACAATAAAGCTGTTGTGGAAGTAAAAAAAGAGGTTGGCAAGGACGTATATGAAAAGCATTGCATTGTTTGCCATCGTGATGGATTAGCTGGGGCGCCCAAAGTGCAAGATGATAAGGATTGGAAACCTCGGTTGGCTGGAAGAACAATTCAGGATTTAGTTGCTTCTTCTATTAAAGGATTAAACGCTATGCCAGCTAAAGGTACTTGTATTGAGTGTACAGATAAGGATCTTGAGGCGGCAATACAATACATGTTACCCAAATCATGAATAAAAATATCTATAAAAGGATTCAGCTATTTTTGGTATTAGTTACCGTTTTTGTATTATTTGCTTCTTTATATTTTCAATATTATCGAGGATTGCATCCTTGCCCCTTATGCATCATGCAGCGACTTAGTGTGTTTATATTATTGGGGCTATTAGGGCTTAGCCTGAATACCTTGAGAAAGGCTCATTTTGTTTGTTTATTACAAATATTCGTTTCTTGTGTCGGCTTATATTTCGCTGGGCGGCAATTATGGTTGCAATCATTACCGGTGGGAAAAGTCCCTGCTTGTATGCCTGGCTTGGATGTCTTGATTCGTTATTTTCCGTGGACGGATGTGGTTCGTGCTCTTTTTTGGGGAGCGGGAGATTGTGCAGAAGTGACCTGGTCCATGTTCGGTGTTTCTATGGCAGGTTGGTCTGCATTGTATTTTCTCTTTATGCTCGTTATGAGTTTCTATTTATTTATTCGTACGCGCTCGCTTAGTTCGTAATCGTTCAGGTAATGGCGTCTTAAGGAATTAACCTGGTGGCACTTATTGGTAGCCTGGTTGCTTGCAACCAGGGATGACAAGCCTCAATGTTTGATCCCGGTTGCAAGCAACCAGGCTACATGGGATTCAGTTCTCATTACGCCTTAATCTCGATAGTTTGGCAGACCGCCTCAAACTCTTGTGCCTTGGTGGCAGAGTCAGTTTTAGTGGGGAATATCCCCCATCTACCCATTGCTATATTAATCACGCCTAGAGTTGCTATTGAGAGTAATGCACTACCAATATTAGCTAAAACCTGTTTCCAACCGCGATGCTCTTCTAAAACAGGTAGCTCATCTACAATTGCTTGAAGGCAATTGGTTTTAAAATTAAATACGCTAACATGTCGTGGTTTATCAGAATTTAAAAACTCTTCTTGTGCGCCAAGTAGTTTGGTGTAAAGTGAGCGGGCTGCTTTTGCTGCATCTGTATAATTTTCCTTTTCTTGGGCTTTTTGCTCCATTATCATTGCCATATTTTCTATAACAGATAAGTGTTTTGCAAACTGAATTTCTTCTAGAATTTTTACAGCAGCTTCTTGGGAAGCGATTTTATTTTTAATTCGTTGACTTTCTTCCCTGATTATCTGTCTTTTATTAGCTAATTCAGATGATATGCTTGCAGGTAATCTTGTTAGACCAAGAACCGCTTGTGCTTCATTTAAATCTTCTTTATTGATTATCCTATTTTCAAGCTGAAAAATGAGTGTCTTGCTGAGCTGATCTACTTCTTGAATCGTTTTTGCTTGCTTCAAAACGGTGATAGGGAACTCGTTAATTTCCAACTCGTAGCGCTGTATTATCTTTTCAGCTTGTTCTTGAGCATCAGTTAGTTGTTGAGTAGCAGCACGTATGGCTTGGATTTTATTTGAGAGTGCTACTTTAAGTTTAGGTGCTGTTCCATTAATACCTAAGGTTTGTTGTGCTTGAATCAAGTCCGCTTTATTTTTTATTATATTTTCAACTTGTTGAATAAGATTGTTGCCATGAGCCTCAATTAATTCTTGATCAGTGATGTAGCTCAAATCAAATGAAAATGACGTGATTTGTCTCTCATAATCTAATATAACCCTTTCGGCTTTATCTAGTCGTTCGAGTTGAGCCCTGGCTTCTTGGTGTATCGATTGTGCTTTGTTTTCAAGCGCCTTAGTAATTATAGAGTGTTGCGTTTGGTCTTCTAAAGTTTGTGAGGCATACAATAACTCATGACTGTTTCTAACCATATCATCAAGTCGTCTCATAAGTTCTTGAGAGTATGCATCTATAGCGTCAGGAGTAGTGGCTTTACTAAATGATATTTCGATAGAATTAATCTGGTGTTCATAATTCGTAATTATATGCAGAGCTTCATTTTTCTCTTGTTCAAATGTTTGTTTAACTAGTTCCTTTTTTTCTTGTTTTAAACCCTCGAGACGTTGCTCTGCTTCTCGTTGTATTAGTCGCTTTTTATCCGCAAGAGCACTAATAATCTCAGGATGTTGTCCTTCTATACCTAAGGTGAGTAACGCTTGCGCTAAATCGTCTTTGTCTGTGGTCAGTAGCTCAAGTTCATGAAGTAGTTTTTGGCGTTGTATTTCTACGCCTTGGGCCGTAGTGGCATGAATAAATGTTGCCTCAAGGAAATTAATTTGTTGTATGTAATAGGTAATTACACGTTTCACCTGTTGTTGTGCTTGATTCAACGTTCGTAGTTGCTGTGCTGTTGCTTTTTGTATCTCTTGCATTTTTGTATCAAGAGCTATGGCAATCGGGTGGTTTTGGTCTGTTACTCCTACAGTCTCTAGTGCCCAGGTTAAATCAACTTTATCATTGATTAAAAGTTTGAGTTGATTAGTGAGCTCTTGGGCACGGACTAATATTGCGTCAGTTGTTGTTACATTGATAAATGTAATGTCAAATGCGTTAATTTGTCGAAGATAATCTTCAATTAGCTGGTGAGCAAGCCCTTTCTCTTGTTTTTCTTTAAGGGCGCCGAGTTGCTTCGCTGTTTGCTCTTCGATTGCTCTTTTCTTTCCTAGGAGAGCTTGGGTAATCAAACGTTCGTGGTAGAGGCTACCTAGGGTTTGCCTCGCTTGACTAAATTCACTATTTTCTGTTAAAGCTTCTACTTGCGCAATAAGTCTCATACTTTGCATCTTCACTGCTTCAGCAGAGTTGAGATTGGTCCATGTGATTGGGAATGCATTGATTTGTTGAATATAATGTTCAACTGTTAATTGAGCATGATCTTTTAAAAGACGTAATTGCTGTTCAGCAGCCTGATGTACACGTTCTATTCTGCTTTGTACTGCACTAGCAATGCGCGATTCTTGGTCTATTATGCCTACACTATTTAGTGCATGAATGAAACTTTGTTGCTTGATACTGAGTTGTTCTATGAGTTTTCTACGATGTATTTCCAC
>DAIAOV010000148.1 GCA_027437055.1 Legionella sp.
TATAATAGGTACTGGTAGTTTATTTAAGCTTTGTTCGTAGGCTCTAACTGCTAGAGTCAATTCACTTCCAGAGATCCCCGGCAAACCAAGATCTGAATAAAATTAAATCGAATTCATGCTGCTTAATAAGCTCTAGAGCTTCTTCCCCTGTATGAGTCGATATATAACGACAATTACCCTGTTTTGCTATAGATTCTATCATTTTTAATGCAACAATATTGTCTTCAACTAACAATAATAAAGGGGAGTTAAAATGAAATTCTTCTCCTTTATTCGTTGCATTCAAAACATTATTAGTCCAATGTTCTTCAAGTTCCACACCGGAGGATAATGGCATTAAGCCAGACTCAACAGTTGCATCCATTTTAGATGAATCAATAACAGCCGGAATTTTTACGATGAAATTCGATCCTTTATTTTGTTCACTTTCAAAAGAAATCGTCCCCTGAAGAAGAGTGATGTATTTCTGCACAATGTGAAGTCCTACGCCATGCCCTGAATACAAGCCTTTAGAAGAAGGAATAGCTCTATAAAAGCGATCAAATATTTTGCTCTGATCAGCCTCAGAGATGCCAATTCCACTGTCCATTATCATCACCATTAACTCAATATGATCAGGTTCTTTGAGAGGGGTACTAGAAACAGTTATTTTAATAGCCCCTTCCTTAGTAAATTTTATGGCATTTGATAAAAGATTTAAGAGAATGCGATGCAATTTAGTTGAATCAGTTATTATCCATTGAGGAACAGAAGAATCAATGATGAGATGCAGTTCTAATTTTTTAATCTTAATTGTAGGCAGCTCTAACTCGCAAATTCCTTTAATCAACTCATATAAATCAAATGATTGTTTCTCGATAGCATGATCTTTAGAATTATCGGAGGAAACAATATCCAAGATACTGTTAAATAATACTAATAACTGTTCCCCACTCATCTCTATCATGTGAGCATATTCTTTTTCCTGGGATCGATGTAGTTCTTGCTGTAAAAGATTTGCCATACCAATGATACCAACTAAAGGGGTACGAATGTCATGACTCATGTTTTGAATGAACTCATCTTTGGCGTGACTGGCCCTTTCGGCAATATCTTTGGCAATACGCAGCTCTTCCTCCTGCTTTTTTTGTTCCGTTACATCAATAGCTATGCCAGTAACACCGAAACAAACACCCTGGTCATCATAAAGAGGAAAGCCATTATCCATAATCCAGCGGATTTCTCCATTAGGACGAATAATTCTATATTGCTCGGAGTATCTTGCCTTATCTCCTAATTGCACGATTTGGTTTGCCATTTCTTGGATTGGATGATAAGCGAGGGCATCTTCAGGGTGTAAATAGGTAATCCATAGTTCAGGATTATTATATAGCTCATCTCTCGATCTTCCCCAAATTCGTTCATAAGAAGGGCTAATATATTGTATTTTTTTGAAATCTGGACTGCTTATCCAATAGACATGTTCGCTATTTTCCGTAAATTTTGCTAAAAAATTTCCTACATCATCCAGTGTTAAGGTTATTTTGTTATAATTTTTGTCCATTACGGTTTATAAATTGGTTATAATTAACTAAAATATTAGCATACGTTATATATATTGCTCACTTAATACAGGATTAGAATAATGCTAACACCCAATGGTTTATCCGCTGATGATAGAGATCCAGTCATGCGCCTACAAGAATGGGCTAAAGTATTAGACAAAGAAAACCAAAATTCTACAAAGCCTATGATCTATGCTGGTATGGGCAAACCAACTTTTCGTGTCAACCTCCATATTGTAGAAATCATTATCGCCTATTGGCAAGCCCTTCAAGCATTAATTCAAAAAGAACTTAATGCCCCAGGAACCGTAAAAGAATCTGTTGCAATAGATTATGGAGATGGTAGTAGTGATTTGGAGCCACGAGAGATCATGGCAAAGGCAATGACCTCTTGGTATGAATCATCCATTACAGCAGAAAATGTCTTATTTACAGTTGGAGGGGCTGGAGCCCTACGTATCATTTTTGAAACATTCAATAAGCTGAATGCAAGCACCCCAAAATACCGAGTCATCACCCCATTTCCTCATTATTCACTGTATAAAGATAACGACAAACACATTCTACATCCCGTCGATGTTATGAAAGAACCCGGGTATCGCCTCACCGCTAAAGCGTTAGAGGAGAGTATTTTTTCTGCTTATGAACTGGCTAAAACGGATAACTGTCCTCCTAAAGCGGTTCTATTATGTAATCCAAGTAACCCATTAGGTACCGTAATTACAGAAGGAGAATGGAAAGATATTGCTAGTGTATTACGCAAATATCCAGATTTAAAAATCGTCATAGATGAGGCTTATGCAGAAATGTATTGGCCAGAGGGCCAGATTCCTTCTGTTTTAAAATATGCTCCCGAACTAAAAAATAGGATTGTTTTATTGCGTTCGGCAACTAAAGCCTTATCCTCTGCAGGTGAGCGGTACGCTATGTTAATGACTTTTGATGCTGAATTAATGAATGAATTACGTAATAAAAATATTTCCACTATAGGGCATGCTCCGCGTTCATCCCAAGTAGCTTATGCTCACGCAATGGCTCATTTCGATGATAAAGAAAAACAAGCATTAAAAGAGTTTTACTATCCTAAAGTGCAATACGTCTGGCAAAGAGCCCAAGAGATGGGAGCTGCCATGCCAGATCCTTTATACAGAATAGACAGCACTTTTTATGTTCTCTGTGATCTCAGCGAGCTCCTAGGTGAAGAGATACCAACAGCTGCCCAAAGGGCTTTAGACAAAGGAGGAAAAATAACGACCAGTGAAGAGCTTATTTATTCTCTACTATTTCAAGAATCTTTGATGCTTGCTGCGGGCTCCTATTTTGGCCTACCTACAAGTAACGGTATCGTCCGTATTACCTGTAGTGGTAATGAACAAGAACTAAAAGACATGATGGATAGGATAGAAACTAGTCTTTTACAAGCAAGGAAAAGAAAAAATTCATCGTTGCGGAGTGAGATTAACTATCAACTGTCGGTATTAGATACTATTAGTAACGAGAAGAAAAAAGTCGCTTTAATGCAATTCGACAAAATTATAAAAACAACAGACTCCCCTTTAGAGCTAAAAAAACAAAATACAGATTTAGTAAAATTACTTGATAACATAAAGGAAGCGATTCGAATATACAAAACGGCTCCTTCTGCACAAATCGAAGAAGATGCTAGAGCCCGAACAGCACTCATTCTACAGTCGTTTATGTCACAAACACAACCACAAAAAGCACCTGTCATCACTGAAGAAATAGATTTAGATATAGAGTGGACTAGTTTTGTTAATGGTCAATGTAGTCCAGGTCCTCTAAAAGAGTACTTACTTAAGTTAAACGATGAGAGTAAAAACACTTATCTCCCTTGGATTGAACATATAAAAACTATAAAAACGACTACTCGTGTGAGTGATAAAGAGCCCGCAATGATAGAAATTACAGCGACAAAAACACAAAAGCTAGTATAAAAAGTTATAGCCTGGTTGCTTGCAACCAGGAAGGGCGAGGCGCTATGTTTGATCCCAGTTGCAAGCAACCGGACTACATAAGCCCCCAAAGATGCACTCTGTAATTATTTGATTTTACAGAGTTTGCTTTTAACAATATCGGCCCCACAATTGGGGTTGAGCGGCTTAAATTGACGCCATTACCTGAACGCTTACGCTCTGGGAGAGATTTAATGCCTTAACCTGACGCGTTTAAATATGGAGTTGTTGCCAATTTTTTAAATAATCGACAATTATTTTCGCATCATCAGGCTTAAATGGTTTATAAAAATAACCTTCCATACCTGCTGCTGCAGCTTTATGATAATACTCTGGTTCGCCATGGGAAGTAACAGCCATAATAGGCGTATTTCTATTAATCTTAGATTGTTTTTTTATCTGCATCGCCACTTCAAAACCATCAGGTCCATCACCAAGGCCTATATCCATCAGAATAATATCGTAATGAGTCAAAAGGGCTAGATTTAATGCAGAGACACCATCAGATGCCGTATCAACAGTACACCCCTGTTTTATCATCTGGGTTTTAAGAACAACCTGAGCGATCATTGTGTCTTCAACAATGAGGATATGAGGTGCTCTGTGCATCAATATCTCCTTATGCCAAGCTTTTTTATTCGCCTATAGTATCAAAATTGAAATGTCTTGGGTTAAGTATAGCACCCTCAAGAATTGATGATTGCATGTTCTATCTTAAGGAAACCGTAATCTTCGTGGTGTATAATGCTTTCATTTAGCTCTAAATGCATAAAAGGAAACAATATGACCCCTTTATTTCCAAATGATAATGAAAAGATAACTATAAAGCAAGGCCAAACAGGTGATTGCTACCTCTTAGCGGTATTAGATTGTGTCTTGAGTTCTGGAGATGAAGGGCGAAAATTAATCGAATCAATGTTCACAAAAAACCCTGATGAGAGCATTACATTGCGCATTCCTCATAATGCCCATAGTCTATACCTTTTATTAAACAACATTAATGCCAAATATCGATACGCACATAATGCAGTTACTAATACTGACGAGATTACTATAACTAAAGCGGAGCTAGAGCGAATTGACGCCAATAGAGTTGAGATTTATCCTGGTGCTTATAAACACGGCGC
Organism: Legionella sp.; assembly: GCA_027437055.1. Classification (GTDB taxonomy): domain Bacteria; phylum Pseudomonadota; class Gammaproteobacteria; order Legionellales; family Legionellaceae; genus Legionella. The sequence goes on from DAIAOV010000148.1 coordinate 4,645, forward strand.
CAGCTCAAACTCTCTTGCAGTTAAAATATTAGAACACATTAGTTCTTATTATTTCGCTAACAAATGGGATCAAGGACATAGCATTATCGCTCATAATCAAGACGATAGATATAGGGGAAATGAGGCCGCTGTTTTTGTGAGTGAACTGTTAGGAATTAAAGGGAATTATACAAAAGACTGCGATAAAATTATCAAGCTAAAAACGATAAATCCAGCACAACCCCTATATGTAGAAATGGACTATGGAACACCTGATGCGTTTGGAAAAATACATGGATACCATGCCCTTAGAATAAAACGCATTGTAAAAAATGGGGCATCTTATGACTTTGTCTTGGTAAATCCCTGGGATAACAGAAAAGAAGAAACATATAGTTTAGAAGAAATCAAAAAAAGAAATTATCAGTTCTGTGAGCTTAACTTCGATGCACCAAGAGAAGAGCTCAACAAATCAATGCTTAAATGTTCGGAAGATATTGGAAAATATATTTATCAAACTCCCACTCTAATGACTTTATTACTCGCATCACATAAAGCGGGATGGAGCTATTTATCCACCGAAGGAAATCTAAAGTCTTGTGTTCAAGTACATCAACAAATTCCCTATTTTCAATCTTTACTGGACTTCTTCACACCGGATGAACAACAAGCTATGCTACGCCGTATGTTTTCTGCCAACGAAAGTAAAGAAGAGTTTATTAAGCAACTGCTAATCCGATTTCCTCGCACCCAGTTGATCCAAGAGTTTCTGGAGAAAGAAACAAATCACGAACAAATCGGCAAAATGCTTGTGGATTTAGCCACGACAGCAGGGAACAATGTACGCTATTTGCTTAATACCCAAGAAGTGTTTAATTTGGTAGTTAATATCGCGATACAACACAAAACACTGCAACCGAATGACCGAGGACTGCCTTATGGGAAAAAAGAGGCTAAGGACTTTGTTGAAGAGGGATTGATCAATCATTTCTTCAGCATCCAAGGAGTCGGCCATTATCTAGTAACAAGAAACGCCGGATTAAGATCCTTATGTTCTGCTAATGTATTTACAAAGACACATATTAGCTCTTTGATACAGCCTGAATCATTATTAGCAGCAGCAATTACTCAGGTGATGAATGGCCCGATAATGTTACCAGACGTAAAAGAATATATTGAAAGCAATCCTCGTGTTACTATCAATGAAGCGTTCCTCGATAAAGTTCTAGGAAAAGTCACTAACCAAGACCCTTACCAACTATTTAATGGTCTAGAAAAATTAAATACTCTGGATGCAAAGTTAGCAAAAGAAT
>DAIAOV010000149.1 GCA_027437055.1 Legionella sp.
TTCTTTGCCGGACTAAGTCCTAGTTCCACTGTTGCACTTCACTGTTGAAACGGCGGTACTATTTACCGGGTATCAGATAAAAAATTCCATGTTGTTCATGATGAGTCTACATTGGTTGAGCGTACTAAAGTTGTAGCAAATTTTGCAAAATTAATTGATGATGTTATTTCTTTGCAATTTGTATGCATTCACCTATCCAAAAGTATAAAAGAGCTAGGTGAAATTTATGTTAAAAATCCTCGGCACTTCCATAAAATTTTTGGTGCAGTAACTAAACTATGTCTCTTGATCCAAACTGATTTACAAACGTGCAACGATGATTTTATTGCATTACAGGAAAAGAACAAAGATGAAATGCAGATCGCTAGAAAAGAGCAATTTCCTAACGAGGTTAGAAATCTGCTTGATTCAGTTGCTGTTGGTGTTGAGCGATTAGGCGCAGAAATTAAAAATTGTCGTAGAAAGGCAAAAAAAGCTATTACTAAAGACACCATTCAGTCTGTATCTTATGAAATGCTTGAAGTCGTAGAATCTGTATTAGGACGCTATTTTAAAGATACGAATACCATTAATACAGAACCAGAAAAACAAAGGGACAGCTTATTGGATGATGACGAGACAAGTGCTACTTCATCTGATGCATCTAAACATGCTGGCGCAGCAAGTCAGAGACAAATTCAAAGCATAAGCCCACCTAAAACTGAAGAGGAACTATTAGCGCAATTAAAGAGTCTCATGCAAGAAATTTATAATAGAACACTTATTATTTCTCAATCAGAGTCACAAAACTCAAAAAATTATTTTAATTTATATGATGCTTTAATGGTGATGCAGGAAAAAAGTATTAGTTTGGTGGGGGAGCCTGATAAAACAGCGGAACGTCTTTTTAAAGCAGAAAAAACCTTGGAATTAACTCTTAACTTAGCAACAAGAACATCTCAATTTTTAAATAAAACCTTAGCTGAGAGAAAACAATTAGCCTCTTCTTTTGCTAGAGAAGTTCATAATACGCTCAATAGTGAAGAAAATAGTGATGTAATCGATTGCCATTCTAATAGTATTTCGCGCTTTTTTTATACTCATCTATGTCATTTTAGCTTGTTTAGCACGGATACTCGTAAAAAGCTTACAGAATTCGACTCAGCATGTATGCATTTAATGTGAAGTGTGTACCAAAATTGTTAATAAATATTTGATCACTTGGCCATATAATAAAAGAGGGGCTCTTCTGCGCAGCTTAATAAGGGCTACCCTATAAATAGGTTATGTCGGGCCAAAGGACCCGACCTACTTGTCCTGGTGATTATGCATCTGCTTTTATAGGAGTAATTGCGTAACGTCTCATAAGTTTTTCTGCTTTGAATCCTGCTGCACCAGACCCGCCAGGGACACCAACAGTTGCTAGAGCTCCATTACCAGCATTAAATACTGGTGCTGAAGCAGCGCCAATACCCCATGCAGTAGCACTTGCAGTCGCTGCGGAGGAAGGAACCCCAGCCCCAGTAACAATTAATGCCAGGTTAGCATAGGCTGTTGTTGGTGGCGTATAGGTAATAGCCGCAGTTGCTGTTGTAGCAGGAACAGTAGTTGTACTAACAGAATCGTATACAATGGTTGAAACGCTGCCTACTGTGGTTTTAATAGGTGTTATTGCTACTGAAGAAATACCGGTGCATGAGGTGGTACTATGAGTAGCTGAACTTGACCACTTAACTACCACTGTTCCATCATAAGCGACAAGTGCAGTTGTTGAGCATGGGCCTGTAGCGTCTGAAACAACAACTGAAATGCTGGATGCCGTATTTCCTATAGTACCTGTTGTAGATGGATTAGCCAAACCGTTGATTATCACTAGCTGCCCACTAGTGACTGCTGCATATGAACAAACCGCTCCAGTGATGCTTAGTGTTGCTATTGCTAGAGTTGAGCGCAAAAAACCAAGTCCATTAATTGGGCGATTTGTTGTTTTTTTACTAATTAATTCCATGTTTCCTTCCTTTCCATTTTATAATAAGTTTAAAACGATACTGTTTATCTGTGAGATGTTCTGACTCACAATTGATAACCATTATCACAATTTTTATGTACTGCAATATGATGATATTTCAAAGATTTTTTCCATTAAAATAAATTACAACTGTATTGGGATATTATGTTGAAATGTCATTGTAAAATTATTAGCCTTCTACCTTCATAGGAAGAACTGCATGACGTCTCATAATTGCTTCAGCTTTAAGGCCAGCAGCACCAATTCCACCAGGAACACCTACAGTTTTTAATGCGCCGTTACCTGTGTCAAATACTGGTGCTGATGCAGCGCCGACACCCCATGCAGTAGCACTAGCAGTAATTGCGGATGAAGGAACTCCTGCTCCAGTAACAATTAGTGCCATGTTAGCGTAAACAGTTGTTGGTGGAGTATAGGTAATTGCTGCTGTTGCAGTTGCAGCGGGAACAGTAGTAGTACTTACAGAGTCATATACAATTGTTGAAACAGAACCAACCGTTGTTTTAATTGGGGTGACAGCTACTGAAGTAATGCCGGTGCATGAGGTTGAGCTATGGGTAGCTGAGCTTGACCATTTTACTGTTACGGTTCCATTGTAGGCAACAAGAGCAGTTGTTGAACAGGGGCCTGTCGAGTCTGAAACGACTACAGAAATACTGGAAGGGGTGCTTCCTGTAGTACCTGTAGTAGAATCATTACCTAAGCCATTAATTATCACTAATTGCCCGCTAGAAACGGCTGCATATGAATAACCAATTCCAGCAAGACCTAATAATGCGGCAGTCAATGTTGAGCGTAAAAAACGATGCTTGCTAGTTCCACAGCTTTTGATATTTTTACTAATTAATTCCATGTTTCCTTCCTTTCCATTTTATAGTAAGTTTAAAATGATACTGCTTCTCTGTGGAATACAGCCATCCACTTAGTTGATGATCATTAGCATAATTTTTTATGTATTACAACTTTATAGTAGTAGCTAATTTACTAATTTATTTGATAATTTTGATAAATCACTGGATAATATTTGCTTTTTTATGGAGATTTTATGCTTCATTTACCAGAACTAGCGAAGCAAGGTAAACAAACTAAAGTAATAAAAATAGATGACCGTCTACCTGGTTTTCTCATTTCTCCTTGCCAATTAACTGTTACTTATTTTACTGAAGCAGAAGATGATTTTTATCTGCTTCATTTAAATGTTGTGGGTAATTTGAATGTTATTTGTCAACGATGTATGCAACAATTTTGTTTTCCTTATAATAATGAAACAACAATTGCTGTTTGTCGAAGTGAAGAAAGAGCTGAGCAGCTTTTGGAGCAGTATGAATGTATCGTTTCCTCCAGCTGGCACGTTGATTTAAATGAATTAATCACTGATGAGCTGCATTTATATGCACCACAATTTCATCCTAATATTAATGATTGTGATAGTGAAATAAATCAGTTTTTAGCTAAAAAAGATGAACCTTATTGATAATTTGTGTAATTAACACTTGGATTGAAGCCAAAATATCGGTAAAATTCCCGGTTTATGAATGCAAATTGTTTAGGAGTAATGCAATGGCTGTACAACAAAATAAAAAGTCACGTTCACGTCGTGACATGCGTCGTTCACACGACAAGTTAAGTCTGCCAACACTTTCAGTTGATGAAACTACTGGTGAAACTCATCGTCGTCATCATATGACAGAAGACGGCTATTATCGCGGCAAGAAAATTATTGACGCTGATAGTGCTTATGATGCTGAAGAACAAGAGTAATATTTCTTGAATAAAATTACCATTGCTGTGGATGCAATGGGTGGGGATCACGGACTCAGTGTTGTGATTCCTGCCTGTGTTCGTGCGACCCAAAAAAATCCTGATTTAAATATTATACTGGTCGGAGTAAAGGATAAGGTCACTGCCTTTTTAAAAAGATATGGCGCCTTATCTTCGGAACAGTTATCTATAGTCCATGCCTCTGAAGTGGTTGCTATGGATGAGTTGCCGTCTCATGCATTACGTAATAAAAAAGACTCTTCCATGCGCGTGGCTATTAATTTAGTAAAGGAAGGTAAAGCTCAGGCATGCGTTAGTGCTGGGAATACAGGCGCTTTAATGGCTACAGCACGCTATGTGTTAAAAACATTACCAGGTATAGATAGACCTGCTATAATTTCAGAACTACCTACAATGAATGGCAAAACCTGGGTCATTGATTTAGGGGCAAATGTTGATTCTTGTGCTGAACATTTATTTCAATTCGCTGTGATGGGATCGGCATTAATTCAAGCTATTGAACATAAGCCTAAACCTAAAATTGCCTTATTGAATATAGGGGTCGAGGAAATAAAAGGGAATGATCAGGTTAAACGAACTGCTCATATGCTTGCAGAATGCTCGGTGATGAACTATGTAGGTTATGTTGAAGGTGATCATTTTTATTCTGGTGATGTCGATTTAGTAGTTTGTGATGGTTTTGTGGGAAATGTTGCTTTAAAAGCAAGTGAAGGGATTGCAAAACTATTATTAAATGTACTTAAAGAGTCATTTAATAAAAATTGGTTAACAAAACTTTCTGGGGTTATAGCATTACCTGCTTTGAGAAGTTTAAAAAAACGCTTAGATCCATCTCGATATAATGGCGCTAGCATGCTCGGTTTAAATGGTATTGTCGTTAAAAGCCATGGAGGGGCTGATGAGAGAGGTTTTGAATTTGCTATTGAGCAAGCAATCCTTGAAGCAAAAAATAATGTTATAGATTTAGTACGTGAGCAAATAAATGATTTTATAAATCAGGGATTGTTGTTATGAAGAATGCAGTTATCAGTGGCACGGGGAGTTATTCTCCTAAAAAACAAATTACTAATACTGAGCTTGAAAAAACGCTTAATACTGATAATGAATGGATAGTTTCTAGAACTGGAATTAGTAGTCGTAGTGTAGCTGAATCTCATGAAACGACATCTTTTATGGCCTCTAAAGCCGCAGAACGAGCACTTGAGTCTTCTGGGCTTAATGCTGATGATATCGATTTAATTATAGTGGCAACCTGCACGCCAGATTATTTTTTCCCAAGTGTGGCATGCGAAGTACAGTATGCATTAAAAATTAAAAAGTCTATCCCTGCTTTTGATATTGGTGCTGCTTGTAGTGGATTTGTCTATGCTATGGATATCGCCAGACAATATATAAGCACTGGTATAGCAAAAAATGTTATGGTTATTGGCAGTGAGAGAATGTCTCATGCTGTCGATTGGACAGATCGCGCTACTTGTGTTCTGTTTGGGGATGGTGCTGGTGCAGTAGTGTTAAGTGCTAGCCAACGGCAGGGAATTATGGGGAGCGTTCTTCATTCTGAGTTTGATGAAGAGATGTTACTAACCTTACGCAATGGAGCTTTTGATAATGAGCGTGCCACGGTAAATATGCGTGGAAATGAAGTGTTTAAACTCGCTGTAAATATCATGGGGGATGTTGTAGATGAGGTCTTGGAATTAAGTAAATTAAAAAAATCTGATATTAATTGGCTCATCCCACATCAGGCAAATATACGTATTATTCAAGCTATCGCAAAAAAATTATCACTTCCTATGTCACAAGTCATAGTTACTCTTGGTAACCAAGGAAACACTTCAGCTGCTTCTATACCATTAGCGCTTGATTATTCAATTAAAAACAATCAAATAAAAAGAGATCAGTTGTTATTAATTGAGTCATTCGGTGGAGGAATGACTTGGGGTGCAATGGTTATTCGTTACTAAATATTTAATTTAAAAGGGTTTTTCTGATATGGTAAACACAGCATTTGTATTTCCTGGTCAAGGATCTCAATCTGTAGGTATGTTGTCTGATTTTATGCCGCAATATCCAATTGTTACAGATTTTTTTGCTGAGGCTTCT
>DAIAOV010000014.1 GCA_027437055.1 Legionella sp.
TGCCTCGAAAGGCTTGGACATCTTGCTCTTTATGTTCTTTTATCCAACGACTTAATAGCGCTTGAGCAATGCCTAGATTATTTGCTGCTTCGCTGACCCCATAACCTTGTTCTAATACTAGGCTAATAGCATCCAATTTAAATTCTTTTGGGTATTTCTTTCTTTTCGTCATTACTTTCTCCACTTAAGTACATTATCTCTTAACTGGGGTGTACAGATCTATTAAACCACTTCACAAACAAGTGGCTCGCTTTTTAGACCAACTTATTGAGCAAAGAAATAAGCCTGTTAAAGTGATTTGTGATAATGGTACAGAATTTACTAGTAAAGCGATGTTTTTCTGGAGCAAAGAAACGAATGTCACTTTAGGGTTTATTCAACCAGGAAAACCAACTCAAAATGCGTTTGTTGAGAGCTTAAACGGGAAATTCAGAAATGAATGCCTTAATCAGCACTGGTTTCGAACAATGGAGGAAGCACGATTTGAGATTGAACAATGGCGTAAACACTACAATAATGTTCGACCTCATAGCTCTCTAAATTATATGCCTCCTGTTGAATACGCAAGAAAGGTGGCATAGGATAATGAATCTCATCAAAGAAGTGGTACTAATTTAGGGGATAGGTCACACCTAATTTTCTTATTATTAAATTGGAATCATTTAATTCATGAGCTTGAAAACGTAAAGCTACATCAAAACCTTCTTCAATGATATCGACCTTGCGATCGCTAGCGTAGAGGTTAACACGGACTTCAGGGTAAAGGCACATGAAATCAATAATGATTTGATTAAATTCCGATTGAGCAAACAGCGTAGGGCAGGTCACATAAATTCGGCCTTTGGGTTTTGATTGAGCTTGAATTGCTACTTCTTGAGCAAAACTGGCTTGATTTACCATAGCCTTGCTATATTCGTATACCAATTTCCCTACGTCGGTTAGGCTCAATTTACGCGTTGAGCGATTCAATAAACGCACTCCTAAATGGTTTTCCAAGTCAGAAATCCGACGACTTAATTTTGATTTGGTAATTTCCAGACCTTGGCTGGCTTGAGTGAAACTGCCCTCATCGACCACACGACAGAAAAAGTATAAATCATTCAGATCGGGTAAAAGGTTATTATGACGCATAAAATTAAATAAAAAATCAGATTGTTATTAATTATAGGACAATGTTTCATGAAATAGCTATCTTGTTAATCATTGTTTTATATATATGCTTAATATAAAGATATTTATTGGAGACTATGATGAACTTATTAGCGATTAACAGCAGTATATTGGAAGATTATTCTATTTCTCGTCAACTAATGACGCAGTTTCTTGATCATTGGCAATATAAAAATCCGCAATCAGAAGTAATTTATCGTGATCTCAATGCACATGCAATTAATCATTTATCAAGTGAGTTGATTAAAGCAAAACAAAAGCCTGTAACCGAACTTTCCCCTGAGTTGAGGAGAGAATTAGAATTATCAGAAGAACTGATTAGCGAGTTTTTAAACGCAGATGAGCTTGTTATTGGCGCACCAATGTATAATTTTGCTATTCCCACGCAATTGAAGTCTTGGATTGACCGTATCTTGGTTGCTGGCCGCACCTTTAAGTATACACCACAAGGAGCCCAGGGTTTGGCTGGAGATAAGCAAGTTACCATTATATCCACTCGGGGAAACCATTATTCAAGCAATGAAGAGATGCAGGCTAAAGATTTTCAGGAAAATTATTTAAAAACCATATTTAATTTCATCGGTATCAATGAAATTAAAATTATCCGAGCAGAAGGATTACACTTAAGTGAAGAAAGTAAAAAACAGTCCATGGAGCAAGCAGAATATGAGATTAAAAGAACATTTTTAGAATTGGTGTAAACAACAGTAACCGTTCACGTAATGGCATCAACTTAAGAAATTACCCCTGCGTCACTTATTTGAAGCCTGGTTGCAAGCAACCGGGACTCTTAAAAATAAGCACTCAGGCCCTTCACAGGGCCAGCTCGAGAAACAAATTATCAACTATCCTTCAAAAGTTTTTTGCTAAGCTCAGCCACATGGCGTCCTTGCGATCTAGCAATTTTCTTTTCTATCTCCAAGGGTGTTCGACTACCATCCGCACCAGCAATGGTACCAGCACCATAAGGGGAGCTCCCTCGCATTTCACTCAGATTTAACAGACCTTGCTCACTATAAGGCACCCCGGTTATCAGCATTCCGTGGTGTGCAAGAGTATGCCAAAAAGAAGTAATAGTAGTTTCATTGCCACCACCGGTACCAGTAGATACAAAGACACTCCCAAGTTTTCCAATGAGTTTTCCTTGCATCCACATGCTGCCAGTTTGGTCAAGAAAGTTACGCATTTGTGCCGCCATATTACCGAATCGGGTAGGTGTACCAAAAATAATGGCATCATAATCAGCCAATTCTGATGGGCTTGCAACCGGTGCTTGTTGATTTAATTTCACACCCGCATTTTTTGCAACATCTTCTGGCATTGTTTCTGGCACACGTTTAACAACAACCTCAACACCTGCAACCTCTTTTGCTCCTTCTGCTACAGCATATGCCATTGTTTCAACATGGCCGTAGCTGGAATAATATAGGACTAAAATCTTACTCATTCTAAAGTTCCTTCTCTTATTAATGTTAATATGGATTAGATAACTGACATCCAAGACCAAAACATCCCATGCTTGATGGTGGTGGATTAGTACAATTTACAGCGGAAAAAGTAATCGATGCAGGAGAAGCTGTAACTGCTGTCGCTGTTGTAGTACAAGATTGGGTGCTTGAAGATACCGTTATTTGCGCCCCCTGATAAATCAGAAACTGAGGCCAAGGGGTAACCGTTGAATCAGAACCTGAATTTGTGGGAATTGCCACATTAATACTGGGATGTTGTCCTGAAGGATAACTGATTTGCACATTAAAGGAAGGCTGGTTGGGTGGCGTTGTCCCATTGATTGTTAACAGAGTCCCGTTAATATAACCCTGACATCCTGTTGCAGTAACCATAGTATTATTAGGTACCATTCCGGCTGCTTTTTGATTGCAATTGGTATCAAACAAACCGTAATTCTGCTCTGCAGTGGGGCCAGGCTTTGCTGGTTCATCATAGGCCTCAAATGCCAAGACTCCGATGTCATATCCTGAAGTAGTGACAAAATTACTGGTGCGAACTTGATAAAGTGACTGTAGATAACTCGTTGCATTGGCAACCGAGGGAGCACAAGGGCCAGGAGAATTACATGCGTACCCAGAGGTCGTTCCCGCAGTTGCCCAACCAGTTTCTGCAGCTAATAATACTCTTCCCGCTGTATAGAAAGGCTGGGGTGATGCAGTAGGTAAAGCTGGAGGCGTCGTAGAGCCAACTACTTGAATGTAATCCCAAGATAAAGAATTGGTTAGCTGTGTTGTCGAACTTAGCGGCTGTGCCCAAACTGCTGAATTAACAGGCGAGACTCCAAATTGGAAGGGATAAGGATCAAAACCTAATGGAGCACCTGCAGAATAGGTACCAATTAAGGTTTGCATGTCCGCAGAAATAGCAGCACTTGGAGTGACTAAATTGCCGCTGACCAGCGCAGATCCCACAGGAAGGCTTGCTGTTTGTGAAAATGACGCCAATGTAGATTGCAGTGAGGTTACGGCACTTGTTAAATAAGATATATTGGAGGTCACCGGGTTATTGCATGGCGGCGTAGTATTGCCCGCCTCGCAGTAGTTCTCATGTCCTGCAAAAACCAAAATTACCGTATCAGCAAATACCGCGGGGGTTACCTGATTGATTACAGCACTCAGCATTGACTGAGCGCAGGGAATATAATCCTGAGCGCCACCTACAGGGCAGGCGGCATAGTTGCTATCACTTGCTTGTTGTGGAATTACTGCTTCATAAATTACCTTCATTCCCAAGGCATGGGCTTGGTTAATAATATCAATCCAGCTGTAAGGCTCCGTTTGATAAGAGCGAACCGTTGTAAAACCTGCATTTTGCAATTGTTGTAATTCCGCATAGACATTTGTCGCTGCAGAGTTATTCGTTGTGCCAGTGTAAAACACATCATGAAAATTAAATGGATAAGCATTAGTATAATGATTGGGATTATAATCTACGCCAATGAGCTGATTCATTGAGACAGGAGCAAGTGAAGTTGTAGTACTCAATGTATTTGAGCTAAGTGACCCAACTAATTTTGCAGTCAGATTAAACGAACCGCTGCTGGGAGAATTAAAAGTGCCGACTATACTGCACTTTGCTCCTGGTGCTAACATACCTGACGTTCCTGAAGGAATACAGGTATTACTAGTAATAGAAAAATTAGGATGTTGTGGGTTATTATTTTGCGTAATTAGCTGAGCAAAGCTAATTGTGGATGCACTATAGTTGGTGAATGTAAAGGTTACCGTATAATTTGTATTTATAAAAGCTTGCGTCGGTAACGGAGTAGCCGTTGGATAATCAACTGTTCCCAAGAGACCTGCGGGTGCAGTTATTGCTGTTGTCATTAACGCTGGAACTTGCACCATGTTATTATCATAACCACCATAACTTACTGCGACTGTCTTTTGACCTGTTGAATTAGGAGTTAAAGTTAGACTGTAAGTACATGTTTGATTGGGTTGCAACTTTTTCCCGCTGCATTGATCATTATAACTCAACTCTCCTGCAGTAGCGGTACAGCTCTGAGTAACAACAGGACAGAGAGTAGACTTCACCACAAAAGGTTTATTGAATGGAAAAGGAAGGTTATTTTTAAAAATGTAGGAGGCAGTGACTGCACCGCCAGAAGTTGATATCTGTGCGGGAAAATCTGAGTCCAAACTATATGAAACAGGATTACTCGCTATTCCTTGTCCCATCAACAAAAATAATACCCCCGAAACTCCATATCGTTTCACTGTCACTCCATTGATACTTTGCAATAGTTCAAGTTGGGAATCATTACATAAATAATTTCTTGTTGCTAGCTCTTTGGGGTGATCGATGTAGGTTGAGTCAAAACGACCCAACCTACATCTTTAGACGAAATTGAACAATTACTCTGAAGCTAACTCCATAGCAAAAGCTACAGCAAGTTTAGAAAAGTTAGTCATATGTTCTAAGCTTAATAACTCCATGGTATCAGAAGAGCTATGGATGTAAGGATTGTGATCTTCAAAATTGGATTCACAAGGAAAAGCAGCGGGTACTCCTTCCTCAGTCCAAGAGGCATGATCACTACAGCCATAACCACAACGAGAATAATCAACAGGAACATGGACGTACGTATCAATTAATTTTGCCACATAATTACTTAAACGCTTATCCGTATAATCGGTGAATACCCACATAGTAGGATCTTTAGGATCTACTCTATAGCCTGTCATATCAAATTGAATCGCAGCTTTCACTGGAACGGATTTCTCCACAAAGTGTTGTACTACATATTGCGACCCGACTAAACCACGCTCTTCTGCCGCATACCAAATAATGTAAATAGGACGTTTGAACGTTGTCTTAGAAGAAAGTAAGACTCGTGCCGCTTCCATAATACTAGAAGAACCACTACCATCATCGCCAGCCCCAGGCATACGGCCATCAAGAGTATCCATATGTGCGCCTATAACAATACCAGGAGCATCAATATCCTTTCCAATCACCGTAACTAATGAGGGTTGTTTATACCAGCCAGTGTTTACAAAAAATGTTGTTGTATCTGTGCGCCCATATTCAATAGCCATAGCCTCGAATTGACCTTTTAACCAATTTGCAACTTCAACACCCGTGTCTTTAGTTGCAGAACGATTATGATAAGAAACCAAATGCGTTAAGGTTTGCCAAATATTATCAGCCACTACCTCTTTTAAAGCAGCATTCACTTCATCCTGATGCTTGATCTCATAAGAGTCTGCATTCTGTTTTGGAATGTTAAGAGATTTAATCAGGCTTTTTTTAAGAACTCCTTGAGCTGATTGTTTCTTCGCTACTAAAGAAGCCCCGGATATTTTATGGCTAACATTCACGAAATGACCACATTGCACTTTATCTGCTAATACGATCAGACTTTCAACCTCACGAGAAGAGATGTCTATAATTTTAAATTGCTTATTTTCTGCCAACACTTCATGAGCTGTCGTAATTTCAGCTGCAAGACATTGGGGTACTTGCAATTGCTCATGGGGGATACTGGCTGCGAATAGCGAATTACTAACAAGTACTAAACCTGCAGTGATACACGTGCTCCATTGATTTAAATGCATTTCCTCTCCTAAGTTTATTTGCTATCAAAAACAATAAAGACCTCTTTCCAAACACGCGCGTCCCTCGCCTCAATAGCGTTTGGAAAAAGGCTAATAATTTCAAGATACTCCAAAATACTCTTTTTAGTCTAATGCTTTTTCCATAACAAAAATTTTAAGGATTACTTCCTGCGCACACCCAAAAGTTCAAGTCCCCCTCACTTTACAGTATCTTAGGTATGCATGAGACTAATGCCTCACTCTTGTAAGAGTCTTATAAGAAAGCGATTAATAACAATGTCTTATTTTTATTCTTATTGGTATTGATAATCATTTTCATTTGCGATAAAGTCTTACTTCCACCACCGATGGGCAAATATACTACAATGAACACAAAAAATACACCTTTTAAACCCAGAAAAATTCCTTACAATCTTTCATTGATTTTCCTCACTCTCGGAGCAAGCTTAATCCTTGGCTTTTTAAGCTTTAGTGGTATGTATGCCATCCTACCCATGTTGCCTCTAGCTTTTGCTTCATTTGCTTTATCAGTAACCTATGAGGGAGAAATTTATTTACAAAATATAAAAGGTGCATTTAAAAAGTTATTCAAGCGTAATCATTTAGAAAATGAATTAGCCAAAGAGTATTTATTAACCCATTTCCCCGAAGATATTCATGATGTCAATTGCCCTCAATTCTTTAAAGACTATAAGAGACAGCTCAAATTATTAGCTGCTTTTGGTCATAAAGAACTTAATGAGGAAAGCAAAAAGCGAAAAAGACAGGTAGAAAAAACGCTTAAGGACATGGAGAAATGGTTTGCTGCTCAATTATTTTCCACAAAAGATAAGGCAACCAAAGATGAATCAGCCTACGCACAACAATTGCGACTATGGATGGAACAACACGAACAAGAACAATGGCAGGAACGCCTCGCGGAGAGTAACTTCAAATTCCAAATCATCAAAGGGTTTAGCCTATTATCTGCGTTATTCATGGGATTAGGGACCACCTACCTCATCGCTGAAGCCTTCGCTGTTATCCCATTCTTTGCCGCTATCCCCTTCACATTCTGGCCACTGATGATCGTGCCCATGGCCATTATCGCTGGTGCAGCCTATGGTATGCTGACTTTAAATGGGGTAACGGACTTAGTAAATAACAACACCCTTATTAAATGGTATAACAAGTTACGCGATGATTTAAGCCAAGGTTTAACTATTCGCAATGTCCTAATGACAGGAATGGCAATAATCCTAGGACTCCTGGCAGTAGCACTTACTGTCTGTACTGCAGGCACCTGGTGGACTATCGCCAACAATGCACAACCGATATTTGAATGGATGAAGAAAATACCCAGCTTTGTCATGGGAATCATCAATCCTATTATTACTGGCTCATCGGCTGTAGTTTTTATCGTTCAAAATACGGCAGAATCTTTAGATTTGGTAGATGAAGGTTTAGATTGGGCAGAAGAAACTGTTCAAAAAGGCAATCTATGGGAAAAGATATATCAACCTATAGTCCAAGGAATCAAATATTTAATTGAAACTGAAAATTGGTTACAAATACTGAACCCTTTTCGTCTCATCCTAAAACTTACAGTTACCCCACTACGCATCCTTTTATTCTTAGGACATTTAATTAGCATCGCAGTCACGGCCGATCGCATGCCCGGAGTCCCACAAATAGTTGCGGCTCTGATTGCTATGATTAGTGAGGGCTTTGAAGATGCTCATTACTTCGTAGGAGGGCATGAACATGAGGAAGAGGAAGAACACAATCATCACCATGATATAAAAACCCTACTACAAGAGCGATTGGGAACAGAAGAAGACCATGAACACAATGTAGACATTCCCACGTGGATTATCAAAACTATAACGTTACCTATTTATGCATTGGCAGCGCTCTGGGACTCCACCACAAGTCAATTAAATCAATCGCCAAACACTAAAGAAACTACTGCTGCAGATACAGCATCCATACCGCAAGCAAGAGTATTGAGTTTCTGGGATGCATGGAACAAACAAAGAGGCAATAAAGAAGAGACCAATGTTGAACTACCAACAAATGCCAAACGTCCCTCACAAGAATGGCAAGTAGAGCACACTATTTCTCTTATTGAAAAACACAAGGTGAATCACTTACAGGATACTCTTTTTGATCAGAAGCTAACCAACGAGAAAATCGTTGCATTAGATGAATTAAAAAGCAGAATACGTACTCCCCAACCTGGTGATACCTTAGAGGCTGCATTAAATGAGGCCAAAACCACACCAGCCTATAATAGGCACCGCTTATTCTCGTGGGATAATGAAAATACAAGTACACAAGACTTCGTAGAAGAATTGCCCGAACGTGTCAATGTCGCCTGCATGGGAGGATAAATACTCTATAAGACGGCCTATTACATACCAATTTTCTCTTAAGTTGACGCCATTACGTGAACACTTACAGCTCATCTCAACTGAGCTTATATGGTACAACATAGCAATCAATAATCAGGCAAGAAAATAGATTCATCAAAAAATGGGAAGTAATAAGGCCAATGAAATTGTTGTGCAATAATCGCAATAAAATAATTAATTAAAATATCCCCAGACTCCGCATTAGTCATCACGACAGCACCTTTACCGAGGTGAGGGAACATAATTAATAAACTTTGATATCCGCGAGTATGCCCTGTTTTAGCAAAATTTAAATTAGTCCCGTGTCCACTAATAACACCACCAAAGCCAAAAGGAGTATTTTCTTGTCGACTTAGCATCCTTATTGCCAATGGATGAGATAAAAAGGCCGGTTGCTTATTCAGGTAAGAATTAGTTAAATTAAGCATGAATTTTGCTATATCATTAGGAGTAGACCACATACCGCAAGCGGCTAATCCCGCATAATTATTCCATCCACCTGGCGCTATTTTCTCTTTACCAACAAAGGCGGGTACAGCTTGAGAGACTAAGCTAGCTCTTAATGGAGATTCATATAGACTGTGTTCCATATTTAATTGATTTAATATCCTTGTATTTTGATACTCAGAAAAAGGGATGCCGGTTTTCTCTTCCATAATGAGTTGTAATACTTGAAAACCTCCATTGGAATAACCATATTTACTACCTGGTTGATATAATACCTCAACAGGTATGTTATTAGCGGGTTTTGCCCCTTTCAGTAATTGCAATAAAGTAGGCATGGGTTCATCTTGACGATAACCGTCAAAATTGGAGATAGATAATCCTGAAGTCATGTTAAGCAGGTGCTTAACTAATACGGGAGTATTTTTGTTATATTTATTTTCAGGGATTTTCCAGGATGATAAATAATGATTCGCTGTTTCCTCAAGGTCAATGATGCCCTCTTCAACTAATTTTAAAGCACCTAGAGACGTAAGCATTTTACTGATTGACGCACTCTGAAATAATGAGTCTACACTCACAGCACTATTGGCAGTGAATGATAGAGTGTTCTTATGACTGATTCTAAATTCATCTATAACCACATAGCCAACCACAGGCACGGAATAAACTTCCATCGCTTGTAATAAATGATGATCAAGATAAGCATTTATCATAACTTAATCCTTGTAATGTTATGAGTTAACTTAATAAATTCTTTAAACCCGCCAGGTGTGATTGAGCCAGTTTCTTGGATTTCTCTTCACAACGCTCACTCCCTTTACCAAACCATTCTAAGCTATCCTGAGGTAGTTCGTCTAAAAATCGACTGGGTAAAGAGTCTTGGACTTCTCCTCCACGACGTCGTTGTTTGGCTAAAGTAAAACATAATCCTTTTTGTGCACGAGTAATCCCAACGTAGGCTAGTCGTCGTTCCTCTTCAATTTGATCCTCATCAATACTGACTCTATGAGGTAATAACTCCTCTTCCATACCGACCAGATAAACATAAGGAAACTCTAAACCTTTTGATGCATGCAGTGTCATTAATTGCACCATTTCAGCATCTTCCTCGTCCGATTGCTCTAGGATATCGATTAAAATTAATTTGTTGACAACATCCTCTAGGGTTTGTTCCGGTTTCTTAGCCAGTAAACGGCCTACCCATTCCAGTAACTCCCATACATTATCCATTTTTTTTTGTGCTTTGGCCGGGGTGTCACTTTGTTCATAAACATGAGCTTCATAGCCACTGTCTTCGACCATTTCTTTTAAATGTTCCAATACGGGACCTGAAGCTAATTTTGTTTTAACTTCTTGCAACCAATTTTTGAAAGTACACAATGCAGCACGAGGCTTATCAGCGAGATGCTCGCTCAATGCCAAATGATCGGCCCCAGCATAAAGGCTAATACCTCTGCCTTGAACATAACGACCCAAAGCATCAAGGCTGGTGTCACCAATACCACGTTTGGGCGTATTAATTGTTCGTAAAAAAGCAGCATCATCGGCGTCATTACATAACAGTTTTAAATAAGCAAAGACATCTTTTACTTCAGCCTTAGCAAACCAAGATTGCCCGCCACTGATACGATAAGGGATACCATAATGTCTTAGTACTTTCTCAAATATGCGTGATTGATGATTACCCCTATACAAAATGGCATAGTCATTATAATTGGTGCGCGCGCGTAGTTTATGACTGATCAAATCAGCGACAACATGCTCTGCTTCATCATTTTCATCTTTGCAACTAACCACACGCAATAGCTCACCATAACCTAGCTCACTCCATAATTTCTTTTCAAACAAGTGCGGATTATTAGCAATCAGGTGGTTTGCAACATGCAAAATTCTACTCGTGGAGCGATAATTTTGCTCTAGCTTAATTATTTTTAATTGTGGGTAGTCCTTTTGCAGTTGTTCCAAATTCTCTGGTTTAGCTCCACGCCAAGCATAAATTGATTGATCATCATCCCCCACAACAGTAAAGTGAGCACGTACGCCAACCAATTTTTTTACTAAAAGATACTGACTCGTATTAGAATCCTGATATTCATCCACCAACAAGTGACGAATTTTATTTTGCCAATATTCTAATACCTCAGCATGCTTTGTCAGTAAATCAACAGGAAGACGAATCAAATCATCAAAGTCAACTGCATTGTATGCTTTAAGAGCCTGTTGGTAGCGTGGATAAATGAGGACGGCCTCTTCATAAATAGGGGTATTAGCTGGACGTTGCCAAACTGCTTCGGGAGATAAAAAGTCATTTTTCCATCGTGAAATTTGTTGTTGAATTTGTAAGATGAATTCCCGCTCATTCGCTTTATTAGCGGGGAGAAATCCACGCAAAATCTGTAAACAATCTTCACTATCAAAGATGGAAAACCCTTTCTTCAAGTCACAAAGCGCTACATCTCGTTTAATCATACTTAAACCTAAAGTATGAAATGTGGCAATCTTTAAACCTCGCCGGCTAGGAGCAGGTAAAACGGCAGCAATTCGAGCTCGCATTTCGTTAGCGGCTTTATTGGTAAACGTTACCGCACATATCGATTTTGCTGCATAACCACAGGTATTAATTAAATAACCAATTTTTTGTGTTATGACCCTGGTTTTACCACTTCCTGCACCAGCAAGAACCAACAACGGCCCATCTATATAGTGTACTGCGGCCATTTGCTGGCTATTTAACATAAACTTAATTCTCGTTCAAAAAACAAACATTATCGCTTAAGGACGCGTTGCTAAGCAACTATTAATTAATAGACCGTTCTACGTCAAATTCTTCTTCGTCCTTGTATTCTACATAATGATAATAATCAGAATGTTTGGACTTATTTTCAATCTCGTTGACATCATCAATGCCCAAGATGACCTTGTCTATTTTCTTAAATAAAGGAGAAAGTATGTTGGAATTTTTCATAAGAGTTCCTTTCTTTTTTTTGAGGGGGTCTTAAAAGGATAGTTCAAAAATATAAATTCGCCAGGAAAAGAAGAATAAATTTTTACGCTAAATTTAATCCATTTTCATTACGGCTATCTGATTAATTGACCGAATAAATTGCTATTTTAATCGACTTGCCTTTCAATGATGCCTTATCAACTAGTTCAATGATATATAGTTCTGGATGCTTCATCGCCTTATAGCAGGCTTCGCTAACGAGTATCTCGTGACCGTAGGTTTTAGTAAGATTCTGGATACGTGACGCCGTATTAACCATATCACTAATCACCGTTCCTTCTAATCGACCTTCTGCTCCTATAATTCCTAACATTGCCTCACCGGAATTTATCCCTATACCAATTTTCACATCATCTCTAGTTTTTAAGGTACCTTCTCGATTGAGCGTGGCAAGTTCGGCAAGAATCATTTTGGCCGCTTTTACCGCATCATCAGCATTAGTCGTCTCTCTAGGAAACAGTGCCATTACCGCATCGCCAATGTATTTATCAATAAAACCATGATTATCAGCAATGACTGGAGCTATGCGTTTCAATATCATATTGATAAAATCAAAGTTCTCCTGAGGACTCAGTGTTTCAGATATAGTAGTAAAATTACGAATATCCATAAATAAGACCGAAATGATTTTTTTGGAGTTGTCACCTAAACCCACCTCAAGAATATTCAATTTCTTCAGCAGCTCTATTAATTGGTGAGGAACAAAACGCTCAAAGGATCGGGTAATCAAATCTTGTTTTCTAAACAATAAATAAACTAATGAAGACATGGCCAACATAGCCACAATAGATAAACCTAAAAGGATAAGCTGACTATCTAAAGCAGAACGTTTACTCTCATTGTATACTTTTCGCGGTTGCTCAATTCGAATCGCTCCAATAGGATGATTGGTAAAATCTTTAAGAGGAAGATAACTTAAGTAAATATCATTATTTAATGGTTCAGTATAAATGACATCATGTTGTGTTAGCTGCCCCAATATTTTTTGGTCTTCTGCATTTTGCTTCATTTTTTCTAATGGAATTAAACTAATAGGATAACCTAAATCATCACTTAATTGTTTTAAATATTCAGGAGTTAATATGCGGCCAAAAACCATATATCCCAATGTAGGCTTAGTATCGTTAGAATCTTTAATGAAGTTGTTACTAAAATAACCGATACGGTTATTTGATAATTGTAAAAAGCCTGATGCCCCATATTGTCTTTTTATAACCGAGTAATAATCCTCTTTATGGTTTAGCATTTTCAAACCATTATCTTTAAAAAAGGTTATCGTATCGGGTTCAACGGAAATATTTTCTTTACTCACTAAATCAAAACCACTAGACCAGACGACTTTTCGCTCATTATCAAAAATCAAAACATAATTAATCTTATTGTCGATAAAAAAATCTTTTAGAAAATTATCCTTAATAAAGTTGGGGTTTTTATGCTGCATGTAATCATAAGTCTTATCCCAATACGCGTTATCTAGATTTTGCAAATAAATATAATTTAAAGTGGACAAAGATACATGGGCAACTCGATTCGCATTATCTGCAGCCAGATCTCGTTCTAATTTCTCAAAGCCACTGACAAACAGCGACTCAGAAGCAATTAAAATCAGGGAAACAAGCAGTATCCAAACAATGATAATAATAGAAATCAGTTTAGTCCGCGAATGCATCATGTCATTTCCCACTAAGGTGGGTTAATAATTCTTTAGCAGCCCTATCCCCGCTCAGATAAGCTCCGTATACGGTTGAAGGATAAATATTAGTTGTTGCTTCACCAGCAAATAACAAACGTCCATCTACAGTTTTTGCCAAGTTGAGATAGTCGTCACCATCCTCTAATGCACCTGGACGTATACTAGAATAAGAGCCTAGGCTAAAAGGATCCTTGCCCCAACGAGTAATAACATAAGCTGTTGGCTCCGGAATATTGTCACCATAAACACCACGCAATCGCTGCATCACCGATTGGATAATCTCTGCGTCACTTTTATTTTCTAAATCACGAGCAAAATCACCGGTGACAATAGCCGCTAAAATGGGTTGATGAAAAAAAGAGTTGAGATTATCAAATTCTATCCAAACACCTTTATCTATCCAACTTTTACCAGACCAATAGGCAGGGGAAACAACGCTTATATATTGCTCAGAATCCCAAAATACTCTAGGGAAAAGCATAAAGACCTTATTCATAATCCCCATGTTAAGATGACTCATTGCCAAGATTTTATCTTGTGGCAGTTGTGGTATAAATGTCACTTTACCACTTTGAAGAACACCAAGTGGAAGAGTACAAATCACATATTCGCCAGTAAATTGTTTCCCATCAGCAGTACTGATAACGATCTGCTCTTTGTTTTGATAATCTACTTTAGTGACAATTTGTTTTAGTAGGATATGAGTTCTGACCTCTTTAGCTATGCCATTAATAATGTCCTGATAGCCGTGGGTAAGAAACAAATTGCGCCCCGGAAAAGCCTCTTCATTATCGAACCATAATACAGATAAATCACGGATATCTGCGGCATATTCCTGCTCAATTTTATCAGAAACTTCATACAAAAATCCGTGCTGCATTTCTTTATCAAGATGATGCGAATTAATAAACTCTACAACTACATCAGAAACAGACAAATTATTATTTTTTTCAGTTTCATCTTGTTTTTGCGCCACCATTTTTTCAAACTCAGCATAGAGTTTTTGAAAGGATGTATCTACTGAGTATGGGATTTCTTTACCATTTGCATCATAAAACGCAGCAGAATCATTATTCACTGGCATCGTAACCAAGTTCCACTGGTACACTAACCTCATCAGTGGATTGCTAGGATCATCACCATGAATCATTGCAGCACCTAACTCCAGTACCGAATTAGGCCAAGGAGATATCGTATTGGCTCGTCCACCAATACGATCGCGCGCTTCAAGAATAATGTAATTATCTACCCCATGCTCCTCTAAATAATGTGCCGCCTCTAAACCAGCAATTCCCGAACCAATAATAATGACTTTATATTGAGCCTGTGGTGCGGTTGTCGCATAAGCACTGCCCCCCTGCAAGGATAGAACAACAATCAAAATCCTTATGAGCATAAGATATCCTTTCTCAATGATATTATTGATTCATTAGACGTCATACATAACGCAGTGATAGGATAAAGACTACAATTATGCCTACTTTTAGTTAGAGCGATTTAGGGACCAATCCATCATAGATTATCGCCCCCCCTTTAACTATATTGCTTACAGTATTATCAACATTGGCCTTAGACGCATCAGCTTGGGATAAGAAAAAAGTACTTGCATTATTTAAGAAATTTTCAGCAGGTCGCTGCTCCTTTCCTAATTCATGCAGTTGATATAATGCTGCACCTGTCAGTGCTACCGATGTAGTAAAACCAACTTTAGAGTTAAAATAATAAAGCGGGGCTAATAACATATTGGCAAAGGCTAACAAGATAGCTGTTTTTTTTGTTTCTTCAGTATCCACTTTTTCTTTTGACATATAAACTCCCTGTACTATATGACTAATTATAGGCTAAGGGAGTGTATATAAAATTGCAAGTTAAGGATTTTATTCTTTTCCTCCGTACTGCAACTTACTCACAGCCCAACAGTACATTGATACAAAGCGCTGAGATGAGATTTAATACTGTAGGTTGGACAACAAGTTGCCCGATATGAAGCCCTAAAATGGCACAAACTTTCGAGTACGCTCACGTAAAGCAGTTGCTACTTCGGTTAATAATCTAAAAGAGTCCTGATTCTGTTAGTATAATCATGAAGCGTTTTTGTCTCACACATAAAATCTCTAAGTGGCGTATTGATGTCAAAATAAAAAATATTCGCTAAAAAACCATAACAACACGCATCCACCACGTGTATCGTTTCACCAAATAAAAAGTCATTGGTTCCTAAAAAAGTATTGATTATCTTTAGATCATCTAGTCCCGCTTGATAAACCTCTTGAAGAGAATATCGTCCTATCCCCTGATAATGATATTTTTCAATATTAAATTTGCGGATCTGTTCAAGAGTACTGTCTGATAAATTTAAAGGCTGCTTTAAAAATTCAGCCTTAAATAACGGCCAATAGCGCTCATCTTGCCAACGTGAATAGGACATGACCCAATATAAATGATTATCAATCATCCGTGTCACTAAAAAATGCAGGCTTTTCTGCATTTCTGTGATTTGAGCATCCAATGTCACTTTGTATTTTTCGGTTAAGTAATTGATTATCACATTACTCTCACTCACCACCGTACTATTATCAACGATATAAGGTAATTGTCCTCGTGGGGCGTTTTTAGTATTCAGCACATGTTCTACCTGATAAGGTAGTTTAGCGAGTCGTAAGAAAGTATCGACTTTTAGACCAAAGGGATTGTTATCAGGAATACCAAATAATTGTGGATAAGAATATAAAGTGATCATATAAGAATCCTTAAAAGTCTGTTAAATCACTCGACGACCGTTATTTAAATAAACCCCAGATATTTTAGCGCAGTATTCAAGTAAGTGTTCTTGTTTATTAATATCCCGTGTATCAGGATTTGGCAGACGCTGTTGCAGATGATAAAAATACTGCCCTGAAACAAGGGCTTCAGGCTCATTACTAGTAGCAAGCCAGGCTTGCGTTCTCGGAGCGGCATCAAGATCATCCGGAGCATCTGGGCCACCCATTTTAGTAGCAACCCATCCGGGCTCCACAGCGTTTACCAGTATATCTGGGAATAACCTAGCTACAGCAAACGCCAACAGCACATTATGAAATTTACTCTCAGCATAAGCTGCTGCACCATTCCACGCACGTCTCATCCAGTTTAAATCATAAAGTTTAGTATCCGCACTGAAATGCATTCCAGAACTTAAATAGATCAAGCGTTTTGGTTTATCTATTAGTGCTGTCAAAATGTAAGGAGCAAGGGTGTTGATGGCAAAAATATGACATAAGCTATCTATCGTTTCAATACGACGAGATTCACGGTAGCCTATTGCGGCGTTATGAATAATGGCATCAAAATGCCCTAACTGGTTAACTTGCTCGGCAACCGCTTTTATTTCAGCGACACGGGATAAATCGCCAACCACTACTTTAAGTGTCCCCGGGATAACCTTCAATACATCTGCAGCGCGCTGAATATTTCGAGCATGTAATACCACTTCATGTCCTTGCTCCATCAGTAATTGTGCAGCCATCTTACCAAGACCGTCTGTAGACCCTGTAATCAATATCTTAGACATGTTTTTACTTCCTTATGTTGGAGGTGCCATAAATTCTGGACCTACAGATGTTTTAACATGCTGACTAATAATTTGATCTATTTGTTTCAGAGCCTGATCGTCCAAAGACCACCCCATTACCTCATTTATATTATCTAATTGTGCTGGATGCCTTGCTCCCCATAATGCAATAGTATGCCCTTTATCGAGCACCCATCGTACAGCTAATGCTAATACATTTTTATTGTATTGTGCATGAGCAAAATCATCTAAGGCTGCAACCGCATTAAGGTATTGTTGAAATAAAGGGGCTTGGAATTTGGGATCTGATTTCCTTAAATCATCTCCTGAAAAAGTAGTAGTAGCCTTCATTTTTCCACTCAATAAACCACGACATAAAGAACCATAAGCTAACGTGACTACCCCAGACTGTTCAGTATAGGGTAAAACTTCTTTTTCTATCGCCCGCTCAAAGAGGTTATAGGGGGGCTGGGATGTATGAATAGGAGCATATTTTTGAAATTCTTGCATTTGCTGAGGGGAAAAATTACTAACTCCTATAGCACGAATTATACCTTTATTCAAAAGAGCCAATAAAGCCTCCGCCGTTTCTTGAAAAGAAACGGTCATATCTGGCCAATGAACTTGATAAATATCAATGTAGTCTGTCTGTAATCGTCTTAGTGAATCTTCTATCTCTTGCTGAATTCTTTTCTTGGATGAGTTTCTAAACACTTTACTGTCTTTCCACTCCAAGCCCACTTTTGTCGCCAAAATAATTTGCTCTCTATGCCCATATTGTTTTAATGCACTACCCACAATTTCTTCGGACCGACCAAATCCATATACTGGAGCCGTATCGATTACGTTAATTCCTTGTTCAAGGGCTTTATGAATAGTATTAATTGATTCCTGTTCATCAGTCCCGCCCCACATCCAGCCACCAATAGCCCATGTTCCCAAACAAATTCGAGAGCTCCTCTGCTTCAAAGTAACAATTTGTATTGTTTCCATAATAGTCATCCTGACATTCAAATGAGTTAAATTAATTATAGATAAGAAGTGAACATGTTGGCAGGAGATAGAGAACATCTAAAAATGTATGCTATGCTACTTAGTATTTAAAGGTAACAATTTCTATGTCCCACTTTTTTTTGAGATTATACAAAGCATTCCTATACTCGTGGAATGGTCTTAAGAATGCATGGAGAACTCAATGGGCATTTAGAGTGGAAATACTTGGCTCTTTAATTGCCACCCCCTGCGCTTTTTATGTAGGACGAAATGCCACCGAATATGTTCTGTTATTGAGCTCCTTATGTCTGCTCCTTATTGTAGAAATTATTAATTCGGCAATAGAAACTACTGTTAACCGCATTGGATTAGAGCGTCACGAGCTCTCGGGATTGGCCAAAGACCTAGCTTCAGCAGCCGTACTACTGGCTATTATTAATCTATCCATTACGTGGAGTATCATCTTATTCCTTTAAATTCCCCAAACAATTTATGCTATAATAACTGAATTTTTATGATGAGTTTTTAATGAAAGAATCAGATACTATCCAACGTTTCATTTTTGAGCATGCAAGTATTCGCGGTGAAATAGTTCATGTTGAACACACATATCAAACCATAATGAAGCAACGTGATTACCCTCCTATGGTTAAAAACTTATTGGGTGAGGCGATAATTTCTTGCCTACTTTTGGCCAGCAGCATTAAGTTTGAGGGGACTTTAAGTCTACAATTCCAAGGTGATGATCGTCTGCCCTTGTTATTGGCGCAATGTGATCATGAGTTAAATATTAGGGCCTTTGCTAAGTTTGCGGAACATCTTGAGATTATTGATTACGCAACAGCTTTTCTTCAAGGCCAAATGGTACTTACCATAAATCAACACAAGCAGACTCAAGTTTACCAAAGTACAGTACCTCTACAATCTACGTCAATGAGCGAAAATTTAATGTCTTATTTTGCTCAGTCAGAACAAATTGCCACCCAAGTTTGGTTAGCAGTTAATGAGAACATGGCTGCTGGAATGTTACTGCAATTAATGCCGGGACAAGATACAGCTCATAGAGAGCAATTCTGGGAATATGCCGTACATTTAGGTCAAACGGTGAGTGAACAAGAGTTATTGACTCTTGACAACCAAACATTACTTTATCGCCTTTATAATGAGACCGATATCAGAATATTTGAGAGTCGACCTACTCGTTTCCAATGCCGCTGCAATATAGAAAAAATGAAACAGGTTATCACCATACTGGGAGAAGAAGAGGCCAAGGAAATATTAAAGGAACAAGGTGCTATTGATATTAATTGCGATTTTTGCAATAAAAAATATACATTTGACGCAATAGACGTCACCCTATTATTTCGTAAATAGAACCGCTTGGAAAAAGGGATGTGAAGAACGTCATCCTGCCTCCTGAATGGCGTCAGCAGAAGAAGTAGGTCGAACCCTTGACCCAACAAATGCTCTCTGTAGGGGATAGACTGAAATCTATTGTAAGGGTAAATCGGTGGTGGATATGATCCCCCTATCTACTTGACTAAATTGCAAATACTCTCCTCGCATTGCCTGTAACACCTGCTGTAACGTAATAAATTGAGCACTTAATTGAAAATATAAAGCGGCGCTTTGATTGTCTTGCAACTCTCCGACAGTCAAATAGGCTGCTTGCCCCATATCAGAAAAATAACTAAGACTTACATGTCGTTGTTTTGCCATACCAGGGAAAAGACCACAAAATAACAGACTTTTATCCCCCACATCGCGTAATAACTCTACCTGCAGTTGGCGTGGTTTACGCATTGACTCAAGAAAATCAAGGGCTACTACAGATTCAATGAGTCGAGGCCCTTGAGAAAAACGCATTAAGAGAAAAACCAGGTAGCTTTCGGTATTTTCATTCAATATAAGCCGAGTAGCAGCCTGTGCTTCATTCACTAAAGCGTGCCATTGGCTAATATCAGTGGGATGTAAAATCAGTTGTTTCATAAATACCCCCATTTTTTTATCCCTCACTATTAGTCTAGCAAAGCTTAAACAATGGATGCTCTTATTTTTAAATAATTTCTACACAGATAAAGCATTTTACTTGAGTAAAGAACTATAATTATCCTTATATCCAATAGGATTTAATCAGTAATTCATGTATAATTTTGAATCTATGAACAAATACTCCACTTTTATCCATATTAAATTATTAGATCTCGCTATCCCCAACTAAAGGTTATTTATGATTGAAAAAATTCGTAATATTGCCATTATCGCTCACGTCGATCATGGTAAAACTACTCTCGTAGACAAACTACTCCAACAAACAGGTACTTTAAATGAAAGAGCGCCAACTGTTGAACGCTTAATGGACTCTAATGCTCTTGAAAAAGAACGAGGTATAACGATCCTTGCAAAGAATACTTGCGTTTACTGGCAAGGCTATCAAATCAACATTGTCGATACCCCTGGACACGCCGATTTTGGTGGTGAGGTCGAACGTATTCTCTCTATGGTTGATAGTGTTCTATTGTTAGTCGACGCTGTTGATGGCCCCATGCCTCAAACACGCTTCGTAACCCAAAAAGCTTTTGCTCGTGGTTTAAACCCTATTGTTGTCATTAATAAAATAGACAGACCAGGTGCCCGACCCGATTGGGTAATGGATCAAGTCTTTGATTTATTTGATAATTTGGGAGCAAATGATACTCAACTGGATTTCCCAGTAGTCTATGCCTCTGCATTAAATGGTTATGCCAAACTGAATTTAGAAGATGAGGCGACAGACATGGCTCCTCTACTGCAAACCATCATAGACAAAGTATCTCCGCCACCGGTAGATAGCAATGGTCCGTTCCAAATGCAAATTAGTTCTCTAGATTATTCCTCTTATGTAGGGACTATTGGTATAGGACGTATTACCCGTGGTCAGATTAAAGCTAAATCTCCTGTTAAAATCATTGATAAAGATGGCAACATCCGTACTGGCCGCTTATTACAACTGTTAGGTTTTAAAGGCTTGGAGCGTATAGAAATTGAAGAAGCTAGCGCAGGTACTATAGTGGCTATAACTGGAATAGAGGGCCTTAACATCTCCGATACAGTCTGCGATCCCAATATGGTTGAAGGCTTACCTGCTCTTACTGTTGATGAACCTACCATTAGTATGACATTCCAAGTGAATGATTCCCCTTTTGCTGGACAAGAAGGTAAATATGTAACCTCCCGAAAAATCCGTGAACGTCTAGAAACAGAATTACTACATAATGTGGCTCTACGCGTTGAAGACAATGAAGATCCTGATAAGTTTAAAGTGTCAGGACGAGGAGAGCTACACTTATCCATTCTCATTGAAACTATGCGCCGTGAAGGTTATGAGCTAGCCATTAGTAAACCGGAAGTCATTATCAGAGAAGTTGATGGCGAAAAACAAGAACCCTACGAACGCCTTACTGTAGATGTTGAGGAAACTCACCAGGGCACCATTATGGAAAAATTAGGTGAGCGTCGCGGTGAAATGCAAGATATGGTTCCAGATGGAAAAGGGAGGGTTAGACTAGATTATATTGTTCCTACGCGCGGCTTAATCGGCTTTCACAACGAATTTTTGTCCTGTACTTCAGGTACTGGCTTAATGTATCACGTTTTTGATCATTACGGCACTGCCATTAAAGGACGTATAGGAAAGCGGGTCAACGGCGTTCTAATCGCGAACTGTCAAGGAACTGCTAGAGCTTTTGCCCTCTTTAATTTACAAGACCGTGGTCGTTTATTTGTTGAACATCAATCCACATGCTATGAAGGAATGATCGTTGGCATTCATGCTCGAGATAATGATTTAGTAGTGAACGTTACTAAAGAGAAGCAATTAACCAATATGCGAGCGTCTGGTACCGATGAGAATATTATTTTGACTCCAGCAATCAAGTTAACTTTAGAGCAAGCATTGGAATTCATTGATGATGATGAGTTGGTAGAAGTAACTCCTCTTTCTATTCGTTTACGCAAGAAGGCCTTAAAAGAACATGATCGCAAGAAAGCGTCACGAATGGATAAAGATGAAGAATAATAACCAAGATGAAACAAAAATTTAAACGCGCCATATTATACGCTCGGCAACATAGAGCAAGCCAGGGGGTCAGCGAAAGCTTGCACCGCCTGGTAGATTTTTTAGAAAAACAAAACATACAAATTTATCAAGACATAGAGACTGCATCTTGTTTTGATATGAAAGTTCCCGTTCTGGCTCGTGAAGATATGGGAGCCCCTCACGATCTAATCATTGTAGTAGGTGGCGATGGTAGTTTACTTTCTGCTGCTCGGATGGCAATAAAAGTCAACACGCCAGTCATTGGAATCAACCGCGGACGCTTAGGATTCCTGACCGATATCTTACCCCAAGATATAGAGACTCAATTAAGTGACGTTTTGGATGGTCGTTATGAAGAAGAGAGACGATTCTTAATGCATACGCGCATTTATGATCAAGACCGTACTTACTATGAAGGTGATGCATTAAATGATGTGGTTTTAGGTCGCGGTAGCGAAACCCATCTGATTGAATTTTCTGTTTATGTTAATGAGCAACTAGTAAGCCACTATCGCTCCGATGGAATGATTTTATCAACTCCCACCGGCTCCACTGCCTATGCGCTCTCTGCTGGCGGACCAATTATGCATCCGCAATTAAATGCTATAGTTATAGTCCCCATGTTTTCACACAGTTTAAGTTCTCGTCCTATTGTCATTGATGGCGAATCAAAAATTGAACTACACATCAGTCTTTATAATGAAACTGATTTGCGCATTAGCTGTGATGGTCATGAATCTAGAATGGTTAAACCAGGGCAGCGCGTTTCTATTAAAAAAAATAGCAGCCATCTGCGCTTGCTACACCCCCACGGTTATCATTATTATGATACATTACGTAGTAAGCTTGGCTGGGAATCCAAACATCAGGGATAAATCATGCTCACAACATTGTGCATCGAACATTTCGCTATTGTTAAACATTTAGAGTTGGATTTTACTCAAGGCATGACTGCCTTTACCGGGGAGACGGGTGCAGGAAAATCCATCATGATAGACGCCCTAATGTTAGCATTAGGGGAACGCGCCGACGCCTCAGTCATTCGCCCTGGTGCAGAGAAATGTGACATTACTGCCAGATTTAACTTTGATAAAGAGTCAGAACCAGCTCAGTGGTTAGCAGAGCATGACATTCATTGTGAAGAGGGAGAAATCTTTTTAAGACGCATTATTTATGCAGAAGGTCGTTCCAAATCCTATGTCAATGGTCAGCCATTTCCACAACAAAAAGTCAAAGAACTTAGTGAAAAACTAGTGCTAATACATGGGCAGCATCAACACCAAACCCTGATGCAACATCCTACTCACCGTCAACAACTTGATCATTACGCCGATCACCACAATATGGTGTTAGAGGTAGCCACACTTTATAAACAATGTCAGCACATCAAACAAGAAATTGACGCACTGCAAAATCAAGAACAACAAACTGATAGAATAAAATTATTGCAATTTCAAATTGATGAATTAGATTCACTCGATCTACAGGATGGTGAAATTGACACGCTACATCAAGAACATCAGCTGTTGCATCATGCGAAAGAATATCTGGAACGCAGTCAGCAAATCAATGATCTACTCAATGGAGATGATCAACCTAATATTCGCTCCAGTTTAAGCCATGTCATACAGTTGGTGAATCAGTTGCCCCAAGAACAAAGCCATATTAAAAATATCAGTGCCTTAATTAATGAGGCGATGATTCAATGTGAAGAAGCTGTCGATGAAATGCAACAATTTGCAGATCGCATTCAAATAGATCCTGAACGTTTACACGAAATTGAAGCACGTATGAGCGCTATCCACCATTTGGCAAGAAAATATCATATTGATAGCTCCATGCTTCCTGCCCACAAGCAGCAATTACAAGAAGAATTAGAAAGATTGCAAGATACAGAATGCAGGCTTGCTCATCTCCAATTACAACACAGTCAACAAAGTAAAGCTTATGAGCTTGTCGCTTTAAAACTCAGAGAGTCCAGAGCACTTCATGCACAAAAGTTAGCTGAAGAAATAACTTCTTGTATACAAACATTAGGTATGCCTAAAGGTTGGATAGAAATAAACTTCACTCCTCTAGAAAAAATGCAGATCCATGGTTTAGACAAAGTAGAATATAGAGTATGCACTAACCCCGGCATGGAGCCAGACTCACTCAGCAAAATCGCCTCTGGCGGTGAATTGTCCCGCATTGGTCTTGCGATACAAATGATTACGGCACAAAGAGGCTCTACGCCTACTTTATTATTTGATGAAGTTGATGTTGGTATAGGCGGCGCTACTGCCGCTTTGGTAGGACAAATGCTACGTAAATTAGGAGAGCGTTTACAAATATTTTGCGTCACCCACCAGCCTCAAGTCGCCGCTGCGGCGCATCATCACTTTCTCGTAAAAAAACAAAGTGACAATAAACAGACTCTTACTCAGATTACCAAGTTAGAAACCACAGAAAAAATTGATGAAATTGCGCGCATGCTTGGCGGCTTAACCATAACGGAACAAACCCGATCTCATGCCAAAGAACTATTAGAGTTGAGCAATGAATGACTTTTTTAGTAAAAAAACTTATGAATCTGCTTGATTTTCATACCGAATACAATTAAATTTAAAAAGATTTAAAAATAGTTAATAAAAAAACACCACAATTAATAAAATAATGCTACAATGGCTTGGTAACAACTTAGGAAATTAAAATGTCAGAAAAAATACGCGGTACAGTAAAGTGGTTTAACGAGTCCAAAGGTTTCGGTTTTTTAGAAAGTGGCGGTAAAGATTATTTCGTACACTTTAGTGCAATTCAATGCAGCGGTTTCAAAACTCTTGCTGAAGGTGCCACTGTAATGTTCAAAGCTAGTAATGGCCAAAAAGGTCCACAAGCTGAAGAAGTTGAAATAGTAGCCTAACTCATTATTTCGCCCTATTCTTTATATGATAGAGATATCATTTTAATGAATAGGGCGTTTCTTTATCTTAAGTCTTCTAGTTGCAAATTAAGACAACTCCTATTCTTTTTCTCATCTATCGCTTAAACTTGTAACCGTTCACACAATGGCAATGAACCTGAGCGATTACAACTTTAATTAAAGTTTGTTCCATAGAAGAGATAGACCACAAGGAGATTGTGTTATGAGTAAAAAAATTGCAGTTATCGTCGGCAGCCTCCGTAAAGAATCGTTGAATCTAAAAATGGCTAAAATACTGATGTCTCTGGCACCAGAATCAATCAAGCCTGAAATAATTCCTATAGGTGATTTACCATTATACAATCAAGACTTAGATGATGAAGGACATATTCCTGCTGCTTGGACAAAGTTTCGCGAGCAAATGAAATCATGCCAAGGCATCTTATTTGTTACCCCCGAATATAATCGCTCTGTACCTGGAGTGCTAAAAAATGCTATTGATGTTGGCTCTCGTCCTTATGGTCAAAGCATTTGGGGAGGAAGGCCTGCAGCCGTAATTAGCGTTTCACCAAGTGCCATTGGTGGATTTGGTGCCAATCATCATCTAAGACAATCCTTTGTATTCCTTGATGTACCCATATTACAACAACCTGAGGCCTATATAGGTCACGCAGGAAATTTGTTTAATGATCAGGGAGAAATTACCAACCAAGATACACTCCTATTCTTAACCAAATTTATGGACGCATTTGCTCATTGGGTGCAAGCAACTTCTCGCACTTAAACTCTATGGGCTTTTTTAAAATCCATTCTCTAAGATAAGCTTAACTCCGCTGCTGGAGATAGCTTATCTAGAGAGTCTATAATACAAAATGCATCAAATCTTCCCTCCTCAGTAATCTACCCACCGCCATTAAGTTAAGATATTTCGAATCACCGCGGTATTAAATAATTCATTAAATTAATGTCCATGAAATATATTGACTGTCAAATATTAATTCGGAATAATCATTTGGTAGGTATTAATCATTCTGGTTATTGCTTGTACGCTGTATTGATATTAACAAGGAGGAAGTATCATGCTGTCACTATATCACCTGGAATTACTTGTTATACAATGTCAAGAAGAAGCTCAGAAAGGTCTCGCTAACGGGGTTTATGCCTCTATTCCCAAAATTAAAATTGATGTAGTACCTCCCCAGACCTTTTTAGGAGCAGAGAACAATCCAGCCATCTTTATCAATGAGAGAACCTATAAACTTATCGGTTCTTCTCATAAAAACTGGGAAAAAAATAGAACCATTGTCTTAAAGAAAAACTTCCTAAAAGCAGAGCCCATGCAAATAATTGGCACCATTATTCATGAGACAGGCCATGCATTTAATGTAGCGGCAGGGATCCCTAATACTGAAGCAAATGCATACATCTATGAAATAGAAGTGATAAATAAATTACTTGAAACACAGAGTCCTTTGCTCTTCGGTTGTTCGTTTGATGATGTCCGCTCATTTTTTAAAGATAGACTCGCTCAATATAGAAAAGAAACGCGTCGCAACGAATATCTTGCTCAGTTAGTAGAGTCAATTCAAAAGCAGTTTAAATTAGAGGATGAAACATTATCATCCCAACCAATCAATACAGAAGAAAGCTCTTTCTTTGTGACTATGGGGCTTACATTCTTTTCAAGAAAGCAATGGCAGAAAGAAAATGCAATAGTTTGGTCAAAATTGACAGTAGGGATATAGAAAGCATACTAAGTCATTTATTTCATAACCAGAGCCAACTACAGCCTAGCAAGCTCTGGGTGAATACTCACATAATGGCATCAACTTAATCCACCCCACCCAATTGTGGGATCAATATCATCAAAGATAGGCTCTGTAAAATCAAACAATTACAGAATCTGTCTTTGAGAGGAGCGAATCCGGTATGACTAGTGTTGTGTACTCGTCTTTTTCTTAGTAATACCCAACAACCAATCTTTACTTACCCCAAGTTCATCCGCAATTTTTTGCATGGAGCTGCCGCCAAAAGCAACGACTCCATTTAATAACGCTTCAATTTGAAATGATGGTAATTTGAATAATTTAGAACATGCCTGAACACGTTCTTTCATTAAAGCAGGAACACCAAGCTCATCTAATTCATAATTTAAGCGTTCGGCTAGTTGTTTGTTTGACATGGTAATCTCCTCTAAGCTTTTTTTCAGTGTAAAACACCAAAGCTTAAGGAGTGATTAACAATCACAAATAATTAATGAGAAAAGAACCCATAGAGTTTTTTCCCTATCCAAAAAATGAGAAAACAAAAACAACCCCATAGCAGAATCAATGGTAGAAAATAAACAATAAATTGAATCAAACTGTAGGTAAAATTACGTAATCCATTAACTAAATCGACATAAGAACTCTTAAATGCTTCAGCTAATCGCCACTGTTTTTGATATTCGCTTTGTACGCTAGGATTCATATTCAACGTAATAGTTATTAAAGATAAGGCTACCGATTCTTTATAATATTTTATTTGTCCTTCAAGAATATCTATTTGCCCCTGGGTAATACTTAGTTGCTGATGTACTTTGAGCACGTCCTCGGTCTTAGTTGCACCCAACATAATTTTTTCAAGCTGGCTTTTTGATTTCTGTAAATTGTCTAGCTGACTTTGTAAATTAACATATTGCTGAGTAATATCCTCTCCACTAATAGTCTCTTGGACCACTTGAGTGGCTAATGATTTCAATTGTTTTAATACATTACTTAAACCTTCTGCAGGAACTCGGATACTGATCTCTCCCGAAGTATTACCCACATTCTGGTTTACATTAGAACGAACAACATAGCCTCCTGAAGCATTGGCTAAATGGATAATGGCGTCTAAGGTATGATTAATATCATTCACTTGTAACGTAATATTGGCATTACGAATGATCATTCGCCTTATCACATTTTCTGAGGATGACGGCAATGGTGTTGTTTGAGTAGTTGGGGTCATCGCTGCATTATTCAACTGAGCATATGCAGTTAATGGTGTTGGAGAAGCACCAGGAACAGTATCGATGCCGCTACCATACATTGTTGCCCCACTGATGCCAAATAGCCAAAAATAAGAAAAATATAAGAAAGACAAGGCACCAATCACAGCGAATAAATACAGTCCGATTTTCTTCATTATTCATGCCCTCTCGCTAAGAGTAGACTGCTTGATTTGAGTAAATAAAGCCCAAAACTCTTTTAATTTTCTAGATCAATGAACTCTAATACTTTAAAGCTTAGCAAAGATTAGGCATAAACAATAATTGTGCCATTAAGTTAAGAAGTAACTTAATGGTTGTGATGAGTAAAGTTGACTATGGAAATATATGTTTTTTTTAGGGTAAAAAATATCTTAATAATTTCTTAATAAAATTTTAATATACTCACCTCATCTTCTTGATTTTTCGGATTAATATATGCCCTATATTAATGTTAGATTGTGGAATAAAATTCCTGGATACCTTCGTGAAATCATGGTGTACTACCCTGATGTGCTTCTCTTTCAGCTCAATCAAATACAATATAATAATTTATGGGAGCAATTAATTTCTGCCCAATATCTTTATAGTGATGGCTATGAGATAAGACCTACTAACTGGTTCATGTATGCCTTTCAAACTATTAAGGGTTGGCTCAGTTTTGAAAACTATTGTCACCCAGAAAAAATTTCTTACACGTTAAATAAACTGGCTTATTATGGCTACACTAAACAATTTCATCAGCCTGATTTTTCACTATTGTCCCAATACCATTTGTCATCTGAAATCCGTGACTTAGTGGTTCGTGATTATAATGACCAAACTACCGCACAACTACAGAGTGAACTCATTAAAGATTATTTTAGAGTCGATCCTCATCTTAATATTGATTCAGTATATCACCGACTCAATATGCATCACCGATTTGGCGAAAGTTGGGCCAAAATAGCAGCCTATGAGATAATACCCCAATTAGATCCTCAAAATGACAGCTTAATTACAGAAATCATCAGGCTGTTTGATCAACAAGACAGCTCACCAACGGATATTACTTTTTTACCCGGAAGTAAATATGCGCGGCATGCAGCACAGTATTATTGCAATAAGGCAAAGAATACTCCTCTCCCTTCTTTTTTGATGCGCTTATTATGGACTGATCCACGCCCCGATCTGTTTCGCAAAGCACTGGTTTATGACCCTGAAATTGCTAAAAAAGACGCTCAAAGCTTTATTGATCATCACATCACACAAAAAGAATATCAAAGCGCATTTAATTTAATCGATTTATTAACAGACTCTAAATTAATTCTAAATCGTTTGTTGACTATTCCAGAAACAGAACGCCATGCCTTAATTCAAAAAAATACCCCTATAGCGGCTATTATAGCTAAGTACTATTTGGAGAAAAAAAACTATGCTCTGGCACAACAACTCTATTCCAATATCGAAGAGCTCAGCCCAGAAGCAGCGTTTTCTATAGCCCTTCAAGAAAAAAATTATGTAAAAGCCTATGAACTATTTAAACGGCATGAAACTAAAGTAGTTTTTTCTATGGCTGAACGTCACGAACTGAGTCGTATTTTTTTTGATGCCGCAGAAAGAAAATATGAAACTGCTAAAATGCATAGAGCCAAAAAAGAATGGCAAGAGGCACTACAACATTATTATTTTAGTCTTGTGCAAAAAAAAGCAGCCCATCATTTAACCTCATCAGAAGAATATTTGGAAGAGGTATACTGTCATAAACGTTTATATGCCAATGCATTAATTGATGCTGATTTAGACTTATACGACCCCGAACAGAGCGATGTTGCTGCCATTGAAAAAGCAATTACTCTTTTGAGAGAGTGTGATTCAACAAATAAAGAAGAACAACATAGGCACACTATTGCTCTGGCAAATGGGCTTATGCGTCGAATTGATACACTACGTGAAAAAATTTCTTTCTCTTATCCACCTAGTGATGTTTCTCTGTTGAATGAACACAAAAATAAACATCAGCAATCAATCGCTACTTTTATCAAGACATTAAAGGAATTAATTATTTTATTAGAAGGCTCTAAAGATAAGGAATTACTTTTAAAGCTTGGCAAGGCACATTATCTGTTAGCGGACGTTCAACTTTATTTTGATATTAATGCCCCAGATATCAATCAACATCATCAAATGGCCATGCAAGCCGTACCTAAAAATCCATTTTACATTCTACGTGTTGCCGAACTCTTTGAACTAGAAAAAAGCAAACTTCAACCAATTGCAATACACTATCTGAAAAAGATGGGATATAAGGTAATAGACTATGTACACTGGTTTGAGGAGCGCTGGGTAAAAAGACATGATATTATTTGTGAGGTGAAAGACATTCATCAACCTCCAATAGAAGCGCACAAGACAAATGGATGGAGTTTTGGATTCTAGAATAAGATAAAAGTAAAGGAGCAATTGTTTAATGCCCAGTTACCCTATAAAACAAGTTTTTTTACCCTCCCATACCCTTTTAATATTTCTTTAAGGTTTATCCATTATAATGACGCTCGCAGTTAAGCGATATCGAGATTCAAAAATAACAGAAATTCTGAGGCTCGGCACAGATAAAACTGCTTATTTAAGTTAATTTTTAAGGAGACAATTAATGTCAAAAACGCTATCTTTAACACGTGGTTACGGTTCTTTTTTTTGGGGATGTACTAAGTTTGCAGTTTCTCCTTACACCGCCACGTTCCTAGGAGTAGCAAGTGCTAATGGATGTAATGAAGAAGATTCGCTTGAACACGTAGCAGCAGCTGCTGCCGTTTGCGGAATTCTCACTTTTATTGTACCTGTATTACCTATGCTTACAACAATAACTACTTCATTTGCCATCATTGCCGCAAGCCTTGCTGCGCTGAGTATGATTTTCACTTACCCAATTGCTCTTCTTGCTGACGCGTGTACAGCACCTGATATTGACAATATTTATAATAATGATCTTTGGGCACCAATTTCGTCTACTATTTAATAATTATTATACTTAAAGAGCTGATTTCTTCGGCACCTCAACCTGGGGCAGTCAATTGTGCCCAGGTTTCATTAAACCTCTTTCCCAGCGCTACAGTGATAGAAATGAAGTCCATAGACATGGTATTGTTCAATCGACTATTGACAAAATACTTATCGTAATAAATCAATAAATTTTATTTTATTTCCTAATAATTCTTTAATATTTATCCATTATAATGCGACCAGAGAGTGAGAAAAACGTCATCGAATGTTAAGTTAACTCATAAGGGAACAACGAATGTCAAACATTCTATCTTTAACTCGTGGCTATGGATTTTTTTTTAGAGACTGTGCGAAATTTGCTGTTTCCCCCTACACCGACACATTTTTAAAAATTGCCAATGCCGGTAGCGGAGAAAGAGAGAAGTACCTTGAGAATCTAGCTGCAGCTACAGTGATTTGTGGGATTTTTACTTTTGTCGTACCTGTTTTACCTATTCTTACTGCTATAACTTGTGTATTTGCAGCAATAGGAGCATTACTCGCAGTAAGTAGTCTTTTTCTCACCTATCCATTAGCTATTGTAGCTGACGCCTGCGGTGCGCCAGATTTGCCTTGTTATGAAGAATCGCCGTTCCAACCGATTTTTAAATAAATATCTTTGCAGGAAAAATTGGGCCGTTAAAAGCTGTTAGCTGTTGAGTGTAATGACTTCTATTCTTAATGGAAGTGAGATTCAGGGGGGCTTTGCGAGCCTTGGCGAAGCAATCCAGAGCGATGCTTCATTAGAAATCTGTGCTGGATTAATTCACTTCGTTTGCAATGACGACAGTTTTTTTATCTAATTTTAAAAAATAATATACCCCGTGAACACTCAATGGCGTCAACACTTACTAATGGAATGTTCCTTATTTTTCAATTTTAGTTGCTTAAGGTAACTTTATTATTCCGCTGCTTGCCGCATCTCAATTAGATGTTTATCATAATATTTTATTGGTGCATGGCAAAATGATTTATGCTCTATAAAACGAATGAAATAATGCATTTTACTTATAATTACAAACAACCTGACGAATACCATTTTAGTCTTGATTCAATTCATCTTGCGAAATTTGTCGCAACAGAATTGAAATCCCACGCCGATCTTAGTTCATTACGAGTATTAGATCTCTGCGCAGGCTGCGGAGTTATTGGGATTGAACTATCGTGGCATCTTCAAGCAATCCGGCAGTTTGATTTTATTGAGATCCAGGACATTTATACTAAATATTTTTATCAAAACCTGGCTAACGTCAATCGGCCTGAATTGCAATTTCGCTGGCATCTTTTAAATTATGATGAATTACATGAAAAAAAATGGGAAGGGAAATTTGACTTGATCATCAGTAATCCGCCCTATTTTCAACCAGGCCACGGAATGCTTTCACCTTCCAAATTTAAAAATCGTTGTAGATTTTATTTAGATAGCTCTTTTCAGAGTTATATTCAAGCGTTAGAAAATTCGCTTGCCAATAACGGGAAGGCTTATTTTTTATTACGTCCATTAGAACATCATGGTTTGGATTTATTTTCTGATATACAAAAAATGCTACAAGAAACATCAGTAACAGTAAAAAAAATAGCACATATCCGTAGAGCGGATATTATTTTATTAGAAAAGCTTGATCTAGGACATCCTACTCATGTATTTACTTTTTGATTTTGATGGAACATTAGTGAATAGTTATGACTGTGTCATTGAAAAAACTAATTTATTAGCCGAACAATTTAGTTTTAGAAAAATTAAAGAACATGAAATCGAACATCTGCGTGATCTTTCTTCAAGAGAATTGATACATTTTTTAGGTGTTCCATTTTACAAAATACCTTCACTAATACTTCAAATTAGAAATCTTTTGCATGAGCAAATGGCAAATATGAATCCCATTGCCAATATTGGTACAATATTAGAGACCTTCCATAAGTCGGGATATATCTTAGGTATTTTAACCTCTAATTCAATTGAAAATGTTCTTTTGTGGTTGAAATTAAACCAAATTCATCACCTTTTTAATTTTATCCATGATGAATCGAGTTTTTTTTCTAAACGATCGTTACTGAAAAAAACTCTTAAGAAATACTCAATTGATAAAAGCAATGTTTTTTATATAGGTGATGAGACTCGAGACATAGAGGCTGCAAAGAGAAATAGTATTCCGTCAATCGCCGTTACCTGGGGATACAATTCCGAGAGAGTCTTATTAAAGCATCAACCTACCTATTTGGCTAAACAACCAGAAGATCTGTTAACTATCTGCTTGGGCCTGAAACAGAGTGAGGACATTGATTTCGCTGCGAGCATCAAGATGCCCCTCGACTAAGTGAGTAGAGGCTTGAAAAAATGCTTTCATTCTATACAATAGCGCAAAATGAATCACTAAAAATGCACTAATGAGATTACTTTCTAAATTATTTATCATTATCAGCTTTTTATTATCAACTCAACTTAAAGCTGAAGTATGGACCGATTATATTCCCACGAATAAAGTACTCAAAGCAAAACTAATGGCATTAACCTCTTCAAAAGAAATGGCTTTAATTAGTCGAAAATTACAACAAGCCATCAGCAAAGATCCAGAATGGTTCAAAGAATATATGAACCAATTGAAGCCAGGTGAAAAAATGCCATATGATGTGAAGATGGGCATTACTCAAGCTGAATATGAAATGATTCAAAATCCCAATGCCATTACTTTAAAAGAAAACGGTACTTTTAAATTAGAGTTTAGATGGAAAGAAAAAAATAAGAGCATTATCATTAAAACGGAACCTACTTCCCCCATTGACGGCATTATCATTAAAAAAGGTGAAGTAACTACTCCTTTTGGGGTCTTAAGAGCAATAAAACAAATAAAAAATACTAATAAAAATTCTCCTACTGGCCCATGGTCAGGCATCGATTGGTTCTATGACAATGTTAAAGAACAACCGATAAAAAATCTTAATGAAGTTAAGGGAAA
Organism: Legionella sp.; assembly: GCA_027437055.1. GTDB lineage: Bacteria > Pseudomonadota > Gammaproteobacteria > Legionellales > Legionellaceae > Legionella. The sequence continues at coordinate 34,288 of DAIAOV010000014.1, forward strand.
AGTCATTCAATTCGCCTTAGGTAGGTTAGAAAAAACAGGGGAAGGAATACTTTATTATGATGTTAAAGACGTCAACCCCGAAAAACATACAAAATTTGTTTTCTCTTATATTAGTTATTATCCTTTAACCAATGATCTCTGACAGGTCTTAAAGCCGTTGATCAACGTCTCTTATATTATTCCTGGCTTAAATGTGTCCGTCGCTCCTGCATGGTTTCAACACTATTAATAACCGTTTGACGGCAAATCTCTTGCATTACGGGAATCTCTTTTAACGGAGTGCCTTCACGAATGGCATGGGCGATTAGGAAACTATCTTGCCATATTTTTTCATTTTTTCGTGCTTTAGCTTTACTCCAAAGAGCCACCCACAAAAAATGAAATTGCCATTTATTCCTATTTAACTCCATCTCCTCAGCAAATACAGCATCCATAGCGTCGGCCATGCGGCACACCTTAACCCCATCAATAAAACTACTATTGTGATTCACAATTTTATCGATTATAGGATCTTCTATATACCATGATTCAGTAAAGGCCTTACTTTTGAGCCAAGACTTAGAACGTTGTAACGACTCATGAATCACGTCTTGAGTGAAAGGAACAATTTGCACACTTAGTTGTTCAAAAAGATGATCTAAGTTCAGCTTATTGGGTCTAAGCCTCAATCCCAATAGTTCTTGGATCTCTAAAAAATGCAGATAAGGAATATCGCCACGTTCTACTGTTATCGCCAGGAAGTGTTCTACCATTAACTCAAAATAATGAGTATCTACTTCACGTAAGGTGACATTCTCGGTAAAGGCTTGTTTATAATAATCTTTTACATCTGCGGCGGGAATTGAGGGAGTAATCCATGCGTCCTTAATACCCACATTATCGTTAACTAGTAAACCACAAAGCCTATTCTTTTTATTTTTTCGCGTCTGAATAAAAATACCTTGAGAGCCAGTCCCATCTATCTCTGTAGCCCGAATCGTTATTTTAGGAATAGCCGTTTCATGGGTAAAGACAACGCCTTTTTTACGCTGCATCTTAATCCAGCGATCAAAAGTAGCGTGATACGATCCATCGTACCAATATTTGATAACTTGTAGACGAGATAAGGAAATGGAGCTTAACGTTATTTGTTCCATTAATAAGTCTAAAGTGGCTACTGCAATAGCCCTAACCTCGTCTTTAGGATGTAACAAGATCAATAACGCAATATCTTGCCCTTCTTCGATGCTATATAAATCGATGATCAAATCAGCAAAAAATTCAGCGGGCATAGCATAACTTTGTGCGAAGAAATTCTCTGCTATATCAAAAACAGATAAATCAGATAGTTCATGAATTAGATCTCTAATCGACTCTAAATGTGATGATGGCTCTCTTTCATCTAGGAGCTCTTCTTCATTACTAGCTAAATCAAAATATGCATCTTTCAACTCTTGGGTTAATTCAGCATGTACCTCATAGAACGCATTTAATACAGGTAGCCAAAAGTTTAATGAATGCTTGTTGGTATTAATGAGACTTGCTAATAGATTCATTAACTGGTTTAAAGATTTTGCCACTACTTTATTATTTGCTTCCACAGCAGCCTGCAGTTGGGCAACACAAATGTCTAAGGCGAAAACACAAGCAGAATAAAGTGGCGAACTTTCATGAAGCGGATCTTCTTCTAAATTATTAATCAACTCTATAAGTTCGAATGCAAATTCTGGGTGTTGAAAAAAAGGAGTATATAATTGAGGGTCCGGATCTTCGTTTTGCTCAATCGATGCAGCCATTTCAGCAAGTAAATGATGCAGTTCTTCAGATGAGGTAGTCATTCTGTTTTAGGTACCTGTCTTGGATTGCCATCCTCATCTATGGCAACAAAAACAAACACACCTTCAGTCACTTGGTATTGTTCATTTAAAGCAGCTGAGTAAGCCCATACTTCCACACTAATAGTCATTGAAGTATTTCCTTGTTTAATCAATTCTACATGACAACTCACAACATCACCAACATGAACGGGTCTCAGAAAAGCCATGGAATGAATCGCCACAGTAGCTACTCGTCCTCGAGCTAATTTCTTTGCCAAGACCCCAGCTGCCAAATCCATTTGGGAGACTATCCATCCCCCAAATATATCGCCATTTGCATTAGTATTTGACGGCATTGCCAAAGTCTGAATAGTTAATTCGCCTTTAGGCTCCTTTATCATAACTATCCACCACGTTTTAGCTTGGCTAAAGCATCAGCCATTGCCGTGTTAAAAACAGTCTTTTTCACTGGCTCAGCTTTTTTAGGTGTTTCAGGCTTCTTCTTATATTCTGCTTTTTTAGTCTCTAGTTGTTTTTTAGGCTGCTGAGATTTAGCTTCCTTCTTCTGGACAGGAGATGAACTCTCTTCTTCTAACTTCATGCTTAAGCCGATACGTTTCCGTTCTTTATCTACTTCAACGACTTTTACTGTGACTATATCACCCGCTTTAACTACTGCACGAGGATCAGTAATAAAACGATTAGTCATTGCAGAGATATGTACCAAACCATCTTGGTGTACTCCAATGTCGACAAATGCACCGAAATTAGTCACATTACTAACAACCCCCTCAAGAATCATTCCTTCGTGCAAATGATTAATGTCTTCAACACCCTCTTTAAATTGTGCTGTTTTGAATTCGGGACGAGGATCACGCCCGGGCTTTTCCAGCTCACGTAAAACGTCTCGTATAGTAGGTAATCCATAATGCTCATCAGCATATTGTTCCGGTTTAACACTATTTAGTAACTCTCTATTGCCTATTAGGTGTGAAATATCAACTTTTTTGTCAGCAATAATTTTCTCGACCAGAGGATAAGCCTCAGGGTGAACACAAGAAGCATCCAAAGGATTATCACCGTTCATAATGCGAAGAAAACCTGCAGCTTGTTGAAATGCTTTTTCTCCCATACGATTTACATTTTTTAACTGATTTCTATTAGAAAATGCCCCATGCTCATCTCTATACTGGACTAGGTTTTTTGCCAAAGTATCATTAAGTCCAGAGATATGCGCAAGCAACGCAGCCGAAGCGGTATTAATATCTACTCCCACAGCATTCACACAATCCTCAACGACACCATCAAGACTTCGTGCAAGCCGGGCTTGGTTCACATCATGTTGATATTGACCTACGCCTATTGATTTTGCTTCTATTTTAACGAGCTCAGCTAAAGGATCTTGTAATCTTCGAGCAATAGACACCGCTCCCCTTAAACTCACATCTAAGTCAGGGAACTCATTAGTCGCTATTTCTGAAGCAGAATAAACAGAGGCGCCGGCTTCACTGACCATCATTTTTGTTAGTCGCATATCGGGATACATTTTTATCATGTCTGCAACTAATCGCTCTGTTTCACGAGAACCAGTACCATTGCCGATGCTGATTAAAGTGACATCATGTTTTACCGCTAGCTTCGCCAATTCTGCCATTGATTGATGCCACTCGTTCTGTGGGGCGAATGGAAAAATAATAGTGTAATCAAGCAACTTGCCAGTTGCATCAACAACAACCACTTTCACACCAGTGCGAATGCCTGGATCAAGACCTATAGTAACTTTTGGTCCAGCTGGAGCAGCAAGTAATAAATCACGTAAATTTCTGGAAAATACCTTAATTGCTTCTTCATCAGCAATTTCACGCAAGCGCGTCAATAACTCCAATTCCAGTTTAGTAAACAACTTCACTTTCCAGGTCATGCGCACAGTTTCCATTAGCCAACCATCCGCATTTCTTTGTTGGTCAGCAATTTTGAAGTGAGCAGCTACTTTATTTTCGCCATAATTTGCATCAGCTTCCGGCAGAATAAGGCTTATTTGTAACACACTTTCTCTACGACCACGGAATAAAGCCAAAGCACGATGAGATGGAATCTTTTTAATCGCTTCAGAATAATCTAAATAATCAGCAAATTTATTGGCAGTTTCCTTCTTCTTACTACCACCAACTGATTTTACTATAGCGTGTTGCCATAAATATTCGCGTAATTCATTAATTAACTCAGCATCTTCGGCAAAATGCTCCATCAGAATATGCCGAGCACCTTCAAGGGCTGCTTTCGCATCTTCTACACCATGCTCAGCATTAATGTATTTTGCAGCTTCCTCATCAGGAATTAGAGTTGGATTGTTCCATAATGCCTGTGCTAATGGTTCTAAGCCTGCTTCAATGGCTATTTGTGCCTTAGTACGTCGTTTAGGTCTAAACGGTAGGTATAAATCTTCCAAGCGTGTTTTAGTGTCCGCAACTAAAATAGCTTGCTCCAATTCAGGAGTTAATTTCTCCTGCTCTCGTATAGATTGTAAAACAACAGCACGTCGCTCATCCAATTCACGCAAATAAATTAATCTCTCTGCAAGAATACGCAATTGCACATCGTCAAGGCCTCCTGTTGCCTCCTTACGATAACGAGCAATAAAAGGAACTGTTGCACCTTCATCTAGCAGATGAATAGCAGTCTCTACCTGTGTTACTTTGACTTTAAGTTCTTGCGCAATAATCGCAGCTGACGTCAACTTCTCTTGAGCCATTCACATCCCCGTAAAACATGATAAAAAATCGCCACATTATATACTCATCGCAGTCCACATTGCGATATAAAATATGTCCGAACGACTAACAAATATTACTCAACCACAAAATCGTTGTTATCCAGAACGTAACCGTACACTTCTTTCACTATGTCCTAACTAACCATGAGGGAGAGTAATTACATTTACACTTATTATACTGAATTTACTTTTTTCTAATAGACCATACACTATCTTTGATCTTATTTACCCCTCGTTGAAATAAGTGATCATCCAAATTTTTTGAACGCTCAGAAGATTTTATGCACTTAATTTCCGAACATTCACTACTATACAATTGAACCACCTCTTCATCAGAAACGTTAAAAGGGGGGCCTTCCATATCCTGCTGATTATAACTTAGCGTCTTCAGTAATATAGCTCCGCCTGGCTTAAGCCATTGCAAACAAAGATCAACATAATGTGATCTTAATTTTTTCGGTAAGGCAATTAAAGCTGCCCGGTCATAAATGGCATCAACAGGAGCGATATGCGAAGGAGCTAATGAAAAAATATCAGCAACCCATATGCTAATGGAATGGGTAAAATAACAGGTGGCTTGCCCTCGCGCCTCGCGTTGCAAGTCTAGTTGATGCTCGACAGCAAACTGCTTTACTGCCTCTTCACTTAACTCTATCCCCACAACATTAAAACCTTGTTGAGATAGCCAGAGTATGTCAAGACTTTTTCCGCACAAGGGAACAAAAACTGTAGCATTGGGTGCTTGATGCAGACTGGGCCAATAAGCAATTAAATCAGGATTGACGTCTTCCCTATGAAAGTGCGTTCGTCCTTCACGCCACAACTCGACCCAAAATTGTTGTCCTTTATTCACTCTACTGTCACCGATTTAGCAAGGTTTCGTGGTTGATCCACATCAGTACCTTTGGCAACAGCAACATGATAGGCTAAAAGTTGCATGGGCAGTGTATAGACTATCGGTGCAATCCAAGTGCCACAGCAAGGCATCTTAATTAATCGAGCACCATTTGGTTCCCACACTTGCCCATCATCAACAAAAACAAATAATTGACCGCCGCGCGCACTGACTTCATGTAAATTTGATTTTAACTTATCAAGCAACTCATCATTTGGCGCTACAGCAATAACTGGCATGTCTTTATCAACCAAGGCTAAAGGACCGTGCTTTAACTCTCCAGCAGGATAGGCTTCTGCATGGATATAAGAAATTTCCTTTAATTTTAAAGCCCCTTCCAATGCAACCGGATATTGCACTCCACGCCCTAAAAATAAGGTATGAGCTTTGTTTATAAATAAAGAAGCTAAAGACTCAATTTCCGTATTCATTTGTAAAACACGCTCACAACAAGCAGGTAGTTCTTGTAACTGCTTTAATACCTGTTGTGAACGGTCATCATCGCAAAGAGCCACTGCCAACATAAGAAATGAAGCAAGCTGCGTAGTAAATGCTTTGGTGGATGCCACTCCAATCTCCATGCCCGCACGAGTTAAAAAGACACAATCAGCCTCTCTCACTAAGGTACTTGTTGCTACGTTGCAAATCGCTAAGCTCGCTAAATAATTCAGCGTTTTTGCCTTATATAAGGCAGCTAGAGTATCAGCCGTTTCACCAGACTGAGACACCGTAATAAATAGAGTTCCTTCAGGAACAACCACATTCCTATATCGATATTCACTAGCAATTTCGACTTGGGTAGGAAGACCTGCTAAAGACTCTAACCAATATTTAGCAATCATTCCAGCATGGTAGCTGGTACCACAAGCAACAATATGAATCTGCTTTACTTGGGGAAATACATGGGTGGCGCGTTCACCAAAACTAGCTTTTAATACCTCTAAACTATTAATTCGCCCCTCTATGGTATCTGTTAATACTTTGGACTGCTCAAATATTTCTTTGAGCATAAAGTGTCTATAGGGGCCTTTGCTAGCAACTTCTGAATCATTGTTTAACGGGTGCATCACGCGTTCAACTTGGCTGCGAGAAAAGTTATACACCTTCACGTCATGAGCAGTGAGACAAGCACTATCGCCTTCTTCTAGGTAAATAACTGATTGCGCAAACGATCTTAATGCAAGTGCATCAGAGGCAATAAAATTCTCCCCTATACCGAGTCCAAGCACTAGAGGACTACCTTTGCGAATCGCGACTAATTCCTGCGGTCTTTGTTGATGAATAACTCCTAAAGCAAAAGCGCCATGCATCTCCGATGCCGCGGTTTGTACAGCGAGTAATAAATTTTCATGCTGGATATAATGAAAATGAATCAAATGAGCAGCAACCTCGGTATCCGTTTCAGAGGTAAATTGATAACCACTTGCTATAAGACGTTGTCGTAATTGATCATGATTTTCAATAATACCATTGTGCACTAAAGCAATTTGGCCATGGGATAAGTGAGGATGAGCATTTTGCTCCGAAGGCTTACCATGCGTTGCCCAACGAGTATGGGCAATACCAAGATTACCCGCTACAGCTGTTTCTTGCATTGCGTCAGCCAGATTCTGCACTTTGCCCTGCATTCTTACCCGTTTTAAATGAGATTGATGATCAATCACCGCGATACCAGCCGAATCATAACCTCTATATTCCAAGCGACGTAGGCCTTCCAATAAGACTTTGCTAATATCACGTTCAGAAACAGCCCCCATTATCCCACACATAACCGACTCCTCATTAGTGTCTACATTTTTTGTAGGCTCTCTATTTATTTTTATTTAGATTTACAAAAAAAGCCAATTACATCCTACTTTTTCTTTATATATAGAGTTAAATGAAGCCTTTTCATTAAATGCCTTCCAGGTTTAACTCAATTTCTTGTAAATTCTATGTGAATTAATCCAAAATAATTTGTTGTTCTCTATTAGACCTCTTACCAAACCAGTAAGTTTGGTAAGAGGTCTATTGATAGGTGATGCCAAAAACATCATTATGAGAAAGAGTATACCAACAATAAAATTGCGAATTATGCCATAAACATTCTCAAATCCCTAAAATAAACGATAAAATTACCTGGACTAAGTGAAAAAAAACAGTCCAGGTAATAAATTATTTTTTAACTAGAAGTATCTGGCGTTTCACAATTTACTGAGTATCCATGCTCTTTCATAGCAGAACAAATTTCAAAAGCCAGGTGATGATGCGCTCGTGTACTAGGATGCACCTCATCCCAGAACAAATACTCTTCTGGAGTGTCACATATTTGGTAATTACTTTCCCCAAAGGTAAATTGCGGGTCTTTATAATGCAATACTTGTGCATACCTTAATACAAAGTTACGAGCAAATGGAGAATGAGCCAAAGCATTAAACATAGGGAACTTCACATCAATACATGCATCTACAAGGTTAGAAAATCCATACTGCTGAGGATTATCTAAGGCTTTTACCAAATATTGCTGTATGTCTATAAATAAGAAATCTGCTTTGGGATAGAGTTTTTTCCATTCATCAACTCGCGCAGCTAAACGCTGATTATGCAGGTCCGCAGCAGCATTTAATACGTCTCTATCAGTCGTTTTAATAAAGCGAGGGGTTTCACCCAAATGAGGAATCCCCATGATGACAAAACGTTTAGCTCCAGCTTGTTCCAACTTTAAAACTGCAGAGCTAACCCCCTCAATTACATTATCAACATAATTGCTCATGATGGTGGTATTATAATTATCTTCAAACAGCAAAACATTTAAATAATCATTGCTGCCAGAAAACACGAAATATACTGTTTGATTACTTAATTTGCTATGCTCCATTAAATAAGCTTGTACACTCAAACCAAGGCTTGGAGGAACTAACTTACCTACAATTAATGTTTTAATAGTTCCCAAAGGATGACGAATCAAATTCCAAACAGTTAATTGATAATCATAGGTAGCAGCCCAACTACCACCAAAAGCTTTATTAAGATATACATCTTCATCGCTTTTTTGGATAGACCACATTTGCGCCAAGTACTCATTCCATACCCGACCATTGGAGAATCTTGAATTCCAGTAAGGTTTTCCAGGAAGTATCGGTACTAATTTGATTTTACCTATTAAATTGGCAATATAAGGAGCTAACTCATTATCAAAAAAATCAGTGACTACATTTAATCCCGCATCAAGTACCATTTGTGGAACATAGTATTCATTTGCAAAATCCACCATCTTATTAATAACAAAGGCTTTAAAAGGAGCAACAATATAGGCAGGATTTTCCTCCTGGCGTAAACTTTTAAGTAAATGAGTCGTATTCCCTATATCAGAAAGACTATCACCAAAAACAACCATTGATTTTACCGGAAGTGAGGCAAAACAAAATGAGGGAATAAAGACTAGAACAATAGACAGCTGACGCAAAATCCTTTTATAATCAACCATAATTCCTCCTTGAATTAGAAGCTATGCCGGATACATAGCTTGATCAATAATAATACGACTGATATTAAAGAATTGTCAATTTTTGCTTTAATTGTGCTAAATGAACTACTTTGCAATATGCATTTAATTAGGGCAATCGGGTTGCTTTAAGAAATGTCTTGGGTTTCTATCATCCAATAGATCGTAAAGAGAATGGATGATAGA
>DAIAOV010000150.1 GCA_027437055.1 Legionella sp.
CGGTATGCCTCGCCTTTGAGGCATACCGTTTTATTTACATGAATTACTACCAAAAATGTTTAATGTAAACTGTAACAGTAAATCATCTTTAGTTTAGCTTTCGAATAATTTAAATAAAATTAAAATTTATATTAAGGAGTGGATATATATGTGTTGGGGTTCTTATTGGGGCACTGGCGGGGGATGGCCTTTTGGTATGTTTGTGTTCCCCTTATTATTAATAGTATTTATTGGCTTGATCTTCTTTATTTTCAGTCGTATCGGTAATAACTCTTTTCAAAGGTTTAATATAACTAACAATGAAACTTTATCGAATGAGGTAAGAAGTCTAAGGCAGGAAATTGAAGAATTACGAAAGGAACAAAAAAATAAGAATTGATTTTTAGAAGATAAACCAGGGTTTAAATAAAACACTATGGGAACAACTTAAGCCGAATTCAACAATATAAAGGGGGTGGACCTATGGGGGATAGATATAATGGATATTTCTATAATAGGAATCCAAATAGAAATTGGGGATTTAACTATTGCATAGATGATAATTTTTGGGGATGGGGGAGGTAGGTAATAACAGTATTAATATTATAAAAAATAAGGAGAAATGCAATATGAAAAAATTAGTGGCATTATCAACAGCAGTAGTATTAACATTATCAGTGGGAGCGGTAGCTTTAGCTGCAAATGCAGATAGTACAGTGAATTCCAAAAGCAATGTAAAACAGTCTGTGATAGTATCAGGTCAAACAGTGGCAGTAGAAGATAACGTAGTTAAACAAAGTGATAATTCGAATGTATCCAGTAATAAAGTAGATACTAATAATTATACTCAAATGATAGAGCTAGAGAAGCTTAGATTACAGCAAGCAATAGATAATGGAGTCATTACTCAGGAGCAGGCTAATTACTGGAAAAGTCAGATACAACAGATGGAGGACAATTACAATAAAAATGGAACGACATCAATTCCAGGATATAACCAGGGAATATCATCCGAAAGATTCAAACAGATGATTGAAATGGAGAGAAATAGGCTTCAACAAGCTATAGACAGAGGGATGTTAAATAAAACTCAGGAAGATTTCTGGAGAAATCAAATAGATATCATGGAAAAAAATTATAAGAATAATAACTTTAGCATGAATGATATATGCCTGTCTTTTTATGATAATGGAATGATGTGGAATGAAAATTATAATAGTAACAAGAGTAATCAGCCGACATCAAGCAGGACAAATTTAAATGCTCCTGGACAGTCAACATATAGGACAGTAACAACAAACAATACACAAAAAACTGGCACTCCAAAAACAAACAATGTGGTAAATAACAGAGCATTTAACCAGAGAATGCAAGGTCCAAATATGAACTATAATAATTTTAATGACTGTACCAATGGTAATTGGAATACTAGAAACAGATATTAAACTGTAATTTTAACTGTAAGAAAAAAGATCCAAGTGGCTATTTGTAGTCCTTGGATCTTTATAAAAAGAAAGGGTATTTTATCCTACATTGGTGAATATTTAAATGCCAGAGTAAATTTGAAACTTTCAAAACAATACGTTTAAGTATACAAGGAATAAAACCCAAAAGACCGATAGTTTTCTATCAGGTCTTTTTTCATATACCGGATTTTGTGAGTTAGGTTAATAGAGGAATAAACAGAGGTGTTAATGGAAAAATAATAAATATATCAAAAATATGCAAATATTAATTTTGTATAGAGTGTGGTGAGGCTATGACATGGAATGATTTTTGGTTTGGAGCTAAAGAACTACCATTTTGGGCTTTTTCAATAAGGGCAATAATACTTTATTCTTCGCTTATAATTGCAACGAGGTTTATGCGTCAAAGGCAAATATCAATATTATCAGGCCATAACCATCTTGTCGCTGCTGGAATTGTAAGCCTTGCAGCCGTGAGAATGGTGAATTCTGAGTCGTCCCTTGTGGCTGGTGTAGCCATCGTTTTTGTATATGCTGCTATAAATATTTTATTATCCTACCTCGATGTAAAATTTCCGAGAAAAGTCGATAGGCATGCAACCGTTGTGATTGAAAATGGAAAGATTATTAGAAAAAACTTAAAAGATGTCAGGATAACTATAGATAATCTTTTAAGCCAGCTACGCCTTAAAAACGTATTCAGCCTTTCAGAAGTTTTGTACGCAGTAGTTGAGCCAACAGGTAAAATAAATGTTGTAAAAAGTTCCCAAAGTTTATCTTTAACCAGAAAACAAATGGGCCTTCCCTTAAAAAATGTAAGTGTGCCTACAATACTTATATATGATGGAAAAGTCCAGAACGACAACCTGAAAATGCTCGGATATGATATAAAATGGCTTGATGCAAGAATAAAAGAAAAGGGTATAGCAAATGTAGAAGACATTTTTCTAGCTCAGCTTGAGGCTGACGGAATAGTGTATATCAGTGTATAGCAGGAGGTGATAGGTTGGAGAGTATTATATTTTCTGTTGAAAAGCTGGGTACGATAGGATTTGTAGGAAGGACGCTTGTTGTAGGGTTAATCCTATATATTACGAGCAGGTTTAGTCCCAACAGAGCAGGTGGTCAGTATACCGGTTATGATTTTACTTTTTTCTGGATGATGGGAGGGCTTATAGTCTCTCCACTTTACGATTCTAAAATAAACTTTTTAGATACTGTAACAGCAGCTGTAACCATTATTGCCATGCACTATTTAATCTCGTTTATTGCCATAAAATCAAGGACTTTTGCAAAGATAGTATACGGAAAAGCAGAGGTGTTAATATCTCAAGGAATAATTCAGAAGAAAAATATGTTTAAATCATTAATACCTATAGAAATCCTGCTTTCGCAGCTTAGAGAGATTGATGCCCCAAACATTAACGAGGTAGAGACTGCAATATTCGAGACAAACGGACGTATTAGTGTGCTTAAAAAAGCCGACTATATGCCTGTGACTCCTGCAGACCTAAATATCCCTACGGTGGAAGGTGGACTTCCTTCCATACTAATAAACGATGGGAAGGTTATTGATAAAAACCTTGAAAAAATAGGACATGACCGAGGGTGGTTAGCATGCGAGCTTAAAAAGTATGGTGTTATAGACATGGAAAATGTGTACCTGGCGACAATAGATGGTACAGGCACAATATATTATTCATTAGTTAAATAGAAAGGGAAAGATGAATATGCTTACAGAACAGGAGATTATCAACAATGCATTAAAGGAAATGCTATTTTTAGAAGAACTTACGGCCGAAAAATATATGGCAGCAGCAGAGCAGACTATGCAGCCTAATCTTAGAGAAATACTAAAGGGCATGGAGATGGCAGCCAGGAACAATTACAAGAACTTAAACGAGAAAATGTCTCAAATGAATATTACCTAAAGATAAGGAAGTGTTACTATGAACGACATAAACAGACTTAATGACTTACTCCAAACAGAAATAAAAAATCAGGAGCAATATAACAGGTATATGGTATATATTCAAAATCCTGAAATAAGACAAATGCTTGCGCAGTTAAGGGATATTAAGATGCGACAAATAACACAATTACAACAAGAAATAGGGAAAATAACATGTTAGGGAATTAACTTGACTTGACAGTGTATGAATAGTTATGGGTAATATCTCCCCTGGCAACAATCAAAATTGTAAGAAGGAGATGGTAACCATGACTATGCAAGAACGTATTGCCAAGAACAAAATGAGTCTGATTGAATTGGCAGAATATCTGCAAAATGTAAGTGAAGCATGTAAAATACATGGAGTAAGCAGACAACACTTTTACGACATCAAGAAAGCCTACGAGGAAGAAGGACTTGAAGGGCTAAAGGATAAGACCCGCAGGAAGCCTTGCTTAAAGAACAGAGTAGTTCCTGAAATTGAAGAAGCAGTTATGAGAATCGCTTATGAGAAGCCTGCCTATGGCCAGCTGAGGGCGAGCAATGAACTTAGGAAGCAAGGTGTGCTCGTTTCTGCCGGAGGGGTAAGATCCATATGGCAGAGGCATGAAATTGAAACCTTTGAAAAAAGGCTGAAGAAGCTTGAAGAAAAAGCTGCAAAGGAAGGCATCCTTTATACTGAAGAACAATTAGCAGCGCTCGAAAAGGCAAAGCAGGAAAAGAATATCTCAATAGATGAAATTGATACTCAGCATCCTGGATATCTGCTTGCTCAGGACACATTCTACGTAGGATATATCAAAGGAGTAGGACGGATATACCAGCAAACAGCTATCGACACATACTCTGCAGTAGGATTTGCCAAACTGTACACAGCGAAAGTTCCTGTAACTGCAGCGGATATACTAAATGGCAGGGTTTTGCCATTCTTTGAAAGCCATATGATACCGGTAATGAGGGTATTAACGGACAGAGGGACAGAATACTGTGGAGCTCCTGAAAAACATTTGTATGAGCTGTTTTTACAGATGAACGACATTGAGCACACAATGACTAAGGCTAAAAGCCCTCAAACAAATGGTATCTGTGAGCGCTTCAATCAGACACTACTAAACGAGTTTTACAAGATTGCTTTCAGGAAGACGATGTATAAATCGGTAGAGCAATTGCAGGAAGATTTAGACTTCTACATGCTCCAGTACAATGAGGAACGCACTCACCAGGGTAAAAGGTGTAAAGGCAGAACCCCGATGCAAACATTCCTTGACAGCCTACACTTGGCCCATGAGAAGATATTAAGTAGCCCTGCAAGTTGATTTTGTGAGGTCTAGCCCGTCCGGCAATGAGGACGAGCCCTCAGGGCGGTGGGGGTGGTTTTAAGAAAGTCTCAAGCTAGGCGCCAGCTTGATTCATATAGAAAAGCACCCTCGTTTTAGAAGGTGCTGACTAAACAGAACTTAATATTTCCCAGGGGAGTGTCAACTCAAGTACCGTTCAGGACAAATAACACCATGGCAGGTATAAACTTAAAGGAGGAGAAAGCACGTCCATTTTAACGTGTGCTTTCTTAGATTAGTGTACTTAACCTCTTCAATTTTATTATAAGGTCTTACTCTCACAGGTAAATTCATATTCCTGCAGTGTATTAATGCTCGCATGTTCTCCGCACAAAGGGCAGGAAAGACTTTTATTTAAATTGACTATCGTAAAGTTTAAATCCATGGCCTCAAATAAAAGTAACTTATCTTTTAATATATTTCCTTTACCTGTCGCTAATTTTATAACCTCAGCGGCTTGTATAAAGCCCATCACTCCAGGCACTGAGCCTAAAACGCCGGATTCTGCACAAGATGGGATACTGCCTGCCGCAGGGACATTGGGGAATATGCAGCGGTAGCAATGACCTTCTTCTGGAACAATTGTGGTGCTTAATCCACTAAACCTTAACACGCCAGCCTCTATCATAGGTTTTTTCATAAAAAAGCAAGCATCGTTTAAAAGGTAGCGGGCTGGGAAGTTATCAACTCCGTCTACTATGATATCATAACCTCTTATGATTTCCATGGCATTGTCCTTATTAAATCTTGTATTATGTATGATAACCTTTATATTTGGATTAATTTTTCTTAAGAAAATCTCAGCGGATTTAACCTTAGGTATTCCTATACGAGAAGTTGAATGGAGTATCTGACGATTAAGATTGCTGATTTCAACTGTGTCGTAGTCAACTAAGCCAATAGTATTAACTCCAGCCATTGATAGGGCAAATGCCACAGGAGCCCCAAGCCCTCCAGCACCGACAATAAGCACCTTACATTCAGAAAATTTTTTCCCAATGCCGGTATTGGTTATAGGATTACCATATTCATAGTTCAATAGTTTTTCTATATAGGAATCTGTTT
>DAIAOV010000151.1 GCA_027437055.1 Legionella sp.
CAGTAAAAATCTAATGGATGCACATTCATGTCCGCAAAGCCGGAGGTTTTGCAAAGTACTTGAGTTTCTGTTACCGGAATAATTGAAGGACGATATGGGTATTAAATACCGAAAGCTTGCTTCAATATGATGCGGGTGTAATTACGCCTGCCGCACTCGAACGGTTGTCGGGGATCCATCAGAAGCAACTGTGGAATTATTTGCACGGTCGCTCAAAGCCCCGCAAACAGCAAATTGAAAAAATAGAAAAAGCATTGCACAACTTAGGGTCTGAGCTAATGTCCATAGCACTCTAATGGTTGTTATAGTTCCTTAACCGGATAGCAGTGAAGTTACTGTGAATTAAAACAGATCTTTTTCTACCATTACCACCTGATCCTCAAAAACAATGAAGGCTGTCCCATAATATTAAGACAGCCTCCATTCTAATTATTTAAAAGAATTAATATTTATCCCAGAAAATTTTGGTTGAAATTAAATCTCCTCCTATTGCAGCAGAAGCTGCTTTATAATTAACAGCATTTAATGTTTGCTCATTTACTGGAAAAGTAAAACGCACAGGAATATCTGAGTATTTTGTAGCATTCTCCGGCAAATAAAGTTTTGGATAGTCTAACCTTCTCCAGTTCGTATATCCTTCAATTCCTCTGGTATATGAAGCCAACCATGATTGCTCCCCAATTTTCTGTTTCCATGTTCCAGTAGCGGTAGTATAAGCTACTTCTGGTTGAGACAAATAATCAGAGGCACCGCTTACTCCCCAGAAATCAAAGGACGCGGTAATCCCCTTATTATACCATGATTGTGCTGTTCCACCAACATTATACCCTCTTTCAACAGCTTCAGCCAAATAAAAGCAAACTTCAGAATATGTTAACATAATACCCGGGAAGTCAGGAGTTTGAATTTGGTCAGAAATATGGGAATATTGAGAAAATGAATTTGAATAACCATATTCCCCTCCTAAATATGCACCGTTTAATTCGGTAAAATAAGCAGACACGCGAGGATCTTTTTTTGCATTCATCATATCTACAATGGTGTTAGCAGGTACAAAATCATGACGTCCCGAAGCAATCAAGTCACCATACAATTGATTATAATTTGGCGACGAAGTAAGATATTTAAATAAGCAATCATCAGCATTTGAAGAAAATACCTTGCTGGCAGCTGCTTCAACTGCGGATTTTGCAAAAGCATTATCAGCATCAGCAATCGTTATTGCCATTCTAACTTTCAAAGTATTTCCAAATTTAATCCATGAAGCTACATCGCCTCCATAATATAAGTCAGAAGATCCGAAGCTGCCAGATCCTGCATTCATTTTTGACAGTGCCTTATCCAAACGTGCAAAAAGATCTTTATAAATATCAGATCCAAGATCATATTTAGGATAAACGTTATCAGTATTTAATGCATCTTTATAGGGAACTGCCCCAAAAACATCAACCAAATGCGAATAAACGTAAATATTAAGCAACTCAATAATTTGCAATTTGTTTTGTTTTGCAGATTCTTCAGCAGCAATTACGGTAGTTTCACTTATAATTGTTGAAGCTTCTTTTAGGTCTGTCAGTACACGCAAATACATATTGCTAAAAATATTGCTTGAGATATTACGCGTAACTAAGTCATAATTGGCTTCGTCAATATAAGTGGTCTCTGTCCAATATTGCGATATCAATTTAAAAATATTTGTGTTCACATTCGTATTGCTCGTATAGTCAGACAATTGCTTTTGAGCATTTGAGAAAAGGGACTCACCTGGAACAACAGCTGGGTGTTTTGTATCGGTATTGAATTCCTCAAATTTATCTGTACAACCCGTAAAGGCTAAGATAAAAACAGTGATTAGTAGATATAATACTTTTTTCATAATGAATTCATTTTAAAATTGTAGATTGATAGTAAATCCGAGATTTTTGGTTCCAGGCATTACACCACTCTGCCACCCTTGGATATTACCAGAACCTTGGCTTGCTTCAGGATCAGCGTGTGGTAAGTTCTTCGAAATGATCCATAAATTAGATCCAACAAAACCAATTGAAGCATTGGATAAATAAAGTTTACTAATCAAACTCTTTGGTAAATCGTACGATATAGTGAGCTCTCTTAATTTAACATAAGATGCATCAAAAATAAACCGCGCATTAGGGTCAGCCGCCCAACCGATTGCAGCATAGTTTTCCTGATTCCTACGTACCCAGTTGGCTGAACCATCAGCCAGAACTCCATCTTCTATAATACCCCCACTATTGGAAGCATAACCACTTTCTTTTGTCTTCTTGGTTGCGTCTTTCCATACGATCGCATCACGTTTCCGATTTCCCAGGTCATTCAACCCTGCAGTTTCGGCATACAACCCGGTACCCATACCATACCATAAGTCGAGTGAAAAAACATCGCCGCCTTTCTGCATATCAACCAGAAAACTACAAGTGATGTTCTTATATTTGAACGCATTATTAATACCTGCAGTCCAATCAGGATTAATATCGCCGATTACCACATCATTGGTTGAGGTTTTTAAATAACGGCCGGTGGTCGGACTGATTAATTTACCTCCGTTTTTATGATATTGGAAATCGGAACCTTTGATCGTTCCGTAAGGCTGTCCAACTGTGGCATTAATGGATACGCCACCTTGCAAACTACCTATTAAAAGGTTAGTAATTTTATTCCCACTTTCATCGGTATATAGGCTGACAACTTTGTTTTTGTTTTGAGCCCAATTAACGTTGATATTCCAAGAGAAATTTTTCGATTTAACAGGAATACCATTAAGGGATAATTCAACTCCTGTGTTCTGAATTTCACCAGCATTTACCCATTTTGAAGAGAACCCGGTTGCATATGATATAGAAACTGGCATCAACTGGTCAAAAGTGTTGTTCTTATATGCTGCCAAATCAAATCCAACCCGGTTTTTGAAAAAGCTCATTTCCAAACCGGCTTCTAAGGCTCTTTGACGCTCAGGTTTCAAATTTGAATTCTGTTTAGTGTTTGGAACTGTTACCAGTGGGTTACCACTAAAAGGTGCATTGGCAAGATATGTGTCTTTAACACTTAAGGCTGGAGCGCTACTACCTACTTCTGCAAAATTCAATCTGAGTTTGCCTAATGATAACCAATCTTTCTTAACCAAATTGGAGAATAGCATACTACCTGTAACTGATGGATAATAGTAAGCATTATTCTTAGCTGGAAGAGTTGATGATTGGTCTCTACGTATTGTAGCATCTAAGTAGAAAGTATTGTTATAGCCTAAAGATAAACTACTGAATACGCCGTTAACAGCAACTCTTCTGTACGACTCTTCCGGTGGGAGTAATGGGTCAACACTATTGCTCAAAGCATAAACATTGGGTACTGCCAGACCATTATTAGTTGAAGCATATACGCTTTCCGTCTTTGTCCTTCTAATATTTGTACCAAACATAGCTGTCAGATCAAATTTCTCGGTTAAAGCTTTATGATAATTTAACATAAAATCAAAGTTCGTTTCAGTAAAAGCCCTAGAAAACCGACTATAACCTGAAGTTACATCTGGACGACCAACACCAAACTCACCAGCGGCTGATCCAACAGCTTTATGTTCTTCCTGTAATTCATTGTAGGTATCGATAGCATAACGACCCATAGCTTTTAATTCCTTGGTGATTTCCCAATCCAATTGAGTATAACCAATCAAACGGCTTCTACCGTCAGTTTCATAATTTTCATACCTTACCCAGTATGGATTGTCCCAATAAGCAGGAGCCAAATTATCATAAGCGGCTGGATTCCATGTAATATTTTTGTGAGTTAATTCATACATGTTCTTTTGCTGAGCAATATCAACGTTTACCTGAAACCACTGACGAAAAGAAGACAAGATATTATCTGAATACCCTGTAGAGGGTCTACCTTTTCCTGAAGTATTAACATAATTCGCAGACGTTGTAATTTTTAAATTGCTCAGAATTTTATGTGATCCGCTAAATATTACATTATTTTTAGTTAAAAAGCTGTTAGGCATAATACCAGTTTGATCATAATAGGTGTATGAAAGTCGGTATGTAGTAGTATTATCCCCCCCTGAAACTTCAACATTATTAGAAGTACTTAAACCAGTTTTAAAGAAAGTATCGGGACCATTAGTAGCAGCCACCCAAGGAGTTGCTTTCAGGTAATTTGGAGATGCAGGATATAAAGCATCCCATTGATAAACCATCACTTTAGGATCGAAATACTGTCCTCTTGAAGCATCTTCATAATAAGGAACGGTATAATCTGTCTTACCGTCACCATTTACATCGGCGTAGTATTCAAATCCAGGATAAACTGTTGAACTGTAATATGTTTTACCATAACCACCGCCAGATTCGGACTGGTATTTAGGAAATGTACTTCTATCAATAGAACTGAAAGTAACGTTCGAACTCAATTTAACCCTTGGAGATTTTGACCCTGAAGCTTTACCTTTTTTTGTTGTTACCAAAATAACCCCATTAGTAGCCCGTGATCCATAAAGAGCAGTTGCAGCAGCTCCCTTCAGAACGCTAATTGATTCAATATCATTGGGGTTAATATCAGCAGCAGCATTACCATAGTCATAACCACTACGACCAGTCACCTGTCCTGAGTTGTTCGTATTTGAGTTATCAACTGGAATTCCATCAACGACATATAGTGCCTGGTTATTACCTGTCAGAGAGGATGAGCCCCGAATAATAACATTGGTAGAACCTCCAAAGTTTGTGTTGTTTTTAACTTGGATACCTGAGACCCTTCCGGAAAGAGAAGTAACGAAGTTGTCGCTTTTAACATTGTTAATCTCTTCACCTGAAACTTGCTGTACCGCATAACCCAAAGATTTCTTTTCCCGGGTAATACCCAATGCAGTTACAACAACCTCATCGACACTGACGCTCTCAGACTTCAGAACTACTTTATAATTACTTGCCGATGTCAGGGGCACTTCAGCAGAAGTCATACCTACAAAAGATATGGAAAGCGCTTTGGCGCCCTGCGGGACCCTGAGGGTAAACTTACCATCCATGTCGGTAATAGTCCCAAGGTTTGATCCCTTCACAACGACCGAAACCCCCGGAATTGAGGTGCCGTCATCGCCCGAAGTCACAGTACCCGTTATTTGACGGGTCTGTGCGAAGATAACTTGTAGCCCTATAAAACCCAGGAATACAAGCAACAGCGAAATTTTTCTCATAGACAAATTTTTAGCATTAAACAAAATTAAACAGTGATATAGTTAGTAAAACAAAAATTTTCATCTTTTCCCCCTTAGCGTAATCTGTTAAAAATTTCAGATTCTCCGTTTGACAATGACGAACAAAGCCATTTTTAAAGCTTTCACTTGCCCTTTGAAAGAAATTTTAACCATAAAGGACAAATATGTTAATAATTGTTATTCGATGCAAATATATTTAAAGAAATGTATCTTGCAATAGGTTTTTGTGATTCTTTTTCCTGACTGACAGTCATTTAATATGACAAAAGTCATGTTTTTGTTTTCTTTACATTTTTCAGCCAACTATATGACATTGTTAATCTGGTTTTTAATTTTATGATTTTTG
>DAIAOV010000152.1 GCA_027437055.1 Legionella sp.
GATGCGGTAGTTCCGCAAGTCCGGTTCTGAGGAGGGTTTGGTCGGAGTGATCTGGCCATTCTACTCACCCAGGACCCCTAATAAATATTATTATGGCAATTAATATTGGCCTGCGAATTTATCAAACCAAAACCTAGCTAAATTGTATTAGGGGTAGAGCGATAATTGATGAGAGCCGACAGTTTTTCTATGCCAGAAAAATAAAAATTGAGTAATTAAGAGCAATAAAGCTTATTAATCCTTAAGTCGGTTGGCCGTTCCATTACTCCCCAAAGTGGTTCTTTGACCCTCTAGTGTGGAGGCAATAAAACCTGTGATAATTAATAGGTCGAAGTCAATTTTTTTTAGGTAATTATTTAAAAAGGTTTTGCTTTTATTCCAATCAATAGCGATATTTCCTTCTTTTTCATAAACAAATAGAACTTTTGATGCGTCTAAAAAGGCGACTTTTTTCTGCTGCCCAAGAAATTCTTTGAGAATCATGGCGGACCATAACTCACCATAACCAAGCAGAAGATTTTGCGTTTGTTTGGAGTATTGGCCAGTTAGGTAGATAGCATATAAGATGTCTTGGATTTTAAAGACATCATGTTGAATCACTCTACTAATCTCGTTTTGACTCACTAGAGATAATTCCTGTATCAAATGTAAATGTTTTTCTTCTAATTCCTCTAGTTTCTTGAGGTAATTTAAACTATTTGTTGCTTCATCCATTATTGATTGTAACATCGAGGTAGTACCCTGAACTGCAGAAACTACCACAATCTCGTTTCCACCAAGTAATGCTTTAACTGCTTTAAATCGCTCTGCATTGGCAAGACTGCTTCCTCCAAACTTATGAATGGAGTAGGAATGATTATTAATCATGTTGAATCACCTAAATTTTGATAAAAATAATGAGTGCCAAGTGTCAAAAACACAAAGTATTTAAATTTTTAGTTAATAGATTGCTTGATTAAGCAGTGGTGGTTGTGGTGGTAGTGATAGCAGAAGAGAATTGGCTGTTGAGTAGTGCTAACTTAAAATGGGACAACAAGGGCTGAAATCGCCGTGAACTATATAAAACATTCATATCTCTTCCTCTGAATTGATAATAAAACTCAATTTAACCTAACAGGTTGTGGTTTTCATGTCAATTATTATGTATTTATTTAAAGCATGTCATTCTCTAATTGTTTTGGCTCTTAAGATAATAGCGGTGTCATTGTTACTATGCAGTGAGAGAATACAAGGAGATATTTGATAATCCAATTTATATTAAGGGAGCTACTGTTTCTAAAGCAAGGTGTAACCCATCTGCAATTATAGTAACTGAGTCTGCTATTTTTTTATCACTGCAATGAATTAACTTTTCTCTCAATTTCTTATTTTTTGCAGAATAAAACTCCATGTGATTATTATGCTGATAACAATTGAGAAACCATTGAAGATCTTTGGGACCTACAGGTGAAGAAAAAAGGGAGCTTAAACGCGATGGTTCTTCTAAAGAATTGCTTTGTTCGGCCAACAGAGTAGCAGTTTTTTTTCTTAATAGATTCAGAAGGGCTGGAGTTGCTCCATTTGCCTTCAGAGCTCTATACGATGCAGCAGCCTGTTGATGATTCATGAGAGTAATTAATCTGTTTTGTAAATTTTCCTCTAACCCAATAAATAGGGTTTGCAGTTTTTTGTCTTTAAACCACTTCATATCTTGGGCTGCAATGCATAGACGTAATAGATAAACCTCAGTGTCTTCCTTTAACTCATCTAAAAGGCTGAACTGCCTTAATGCAGTAAAAAATTCAAGTATTGTGTCTGGGGATGGTCTATTGCTTTTGAGCTTCGCTCCCATTTGCAAAGTAAATTGTTCTACTAGCCTGCAAATGAGCGGGGCGGGTTTTGTCAAAAAATGCTCAAACAAACCTTTAGAACAAAAGTCTATAGTACGAAACTGTCGTATTAATTCAACATTTTTCATATCAGGATGCTTATCTCGGAACTCAAAAATTCTAGAGAAAGGGTTATGAGCACCAAATAAACTAAGTAATACTGGACTTAAGGCAAAAAAATCACTTTCTTCAGAATATAAACCATCTAATATTTCTAGAGCGACATGCTCAGGTGTTCCCTGTTTGAACTGTACAGAGGGCACTATCGGTTTAGCATAGTCGAGATCTAGATAAAAGACATCTTGCTTCCGTTTCTTATGACCATCTACCTCAATTTCTTTAATGCGGATTTTGATGTTTGTTCCCTTGACATCACCATGAACAATAGCTGCACCACTAGTATTATTATAGTGATAGTGATTAAGCCCAAGGACAAGTTGCCATGCAATATCTGCTGCTTGTGCAAAAGTTAAAAGTTTTATTTGGGGGTTATCGTTGATATCTGGGAATATATGGAGTCCATCAATAAAATCCATAATGAGAGTCTTTCGGCCCTCAATCACTAGAACTGCAATTTGAGAGGCATAAAACTGATAGGGAGATGGGCCGTAGTCTTCGCCATAAATTTTCATAGCTACAGGTTTAGTCTCTACTATATCGATTTCTTCTTTTGCAATGCGCCTGGGTGTTAAGTCGGCTGCTGCTTCAGCATTTTTTAATGTGCAGAGATAGCCCTTATAAACAGAATTACCTAACTCTTCTGAGTAGTCACTAACATAATAACAAATCGTTCCATCTTTTTGTTGTACTGGAAAGAGAACATAGGTTGATGTTGATTGGGTTCCTTTTTCGTTATCTCCCATAGAAGCTAGCACCTTATTTGAATGAAGTGGAATCATAATTACAAAATTATGGGCTTATTATATCATTTTTTTATTTAAACCCCATCCCTTTGTACTAAAAAACATCTTTATGATTGTTTTATAATCAAAATGCTATAATATTATTACTTCATATTGAATACTTATATTAGCTTGATTGTTTTAGTAATCGCAATGTCACTTAACAGTTTTTTTACAAATTGCTTAATGGTTTCTTAATTTTAAAGGAATAAAGTTAAATCATAGAGATGTAGATCTGGTTGGATGCCGGCTACTTTCTTTTCCTTGGCATCCATATCATTAATCTATAAAAGGAAGATGATATGAAAGCGATAACCGATATCAGTAAAACTTTAGAGAAGGATAAAAAACGTTTAATAGTAGAACGTTATCTTAGAGAAAAATATAAAGATAGATATAATCCCCTCTGGCTAAACAGCATGGGTAATTACGCCAATCTTGATGCCGCCATTGATTTTTTCTATCAACTCAACCATGACAAGCTAAATCTTAATGCAATAGGAAGTGACAATGCTCAAACCCGAGATGATTATGCAGATCAATTTAAAAATTTGGTTTCTTTATTAGATAAAGTAGTTGTTTTGTCAGGGGATAATCCACCAGTAGCCACAAAATTTAATGACAAAAATGCCATTTTACTAAGCTTGGAACTTAATCAAAATATGGAAGGGCGCTCTTTGCGTGATTTGCATGCCCAGGCAGGTAATTTGGGGATAGCAGAGAAATTATTAAATGAAGAGTTAGGGCAAACAGAATGGCTAGGTGAGGTCGATTTAGAACGCATGCTCATTAAACTGGGCATTAAAGGTCGAACCCATATTACGCGACTTAATGCGGAAGATATAGGGATGATATTGCATTTCGAGCGCATTAAGCATGCAGCAGCTACAGAACCATATAACATTCCTTTATTGCTTAACTGTGGTAGTAGTGGTTCTTTAAGAAGCCAAGGTGCACATTGGGCTTATGCCATAGCCACAGTAGATCCCACTACCAATTCAATTAATATTAATTATCATGATTCGATGCCACTTAAGGGCAATGAAGAAGATATTTTAGAAGAAGCTATAAATTATAGCGATGGAGCTTATAGCGCATTTCCTGGATATACAACAAAAGTGGCTTATGCTGCGACTGATGGCTTACAAGAGGATGGCTGGAGTTGTGGTTATAGGGCCTTAAGAGGATTAATCTCTGATCCGAGTTTTCCAACCCATGGAGGTGTAACTGCAGGAGCAGAGTGGGGGAGATTAGCTCACACGAATATGGAGTCTTATGCATTACGGGATTCTTTCTATCACATCTTACTTAGTGATTTAGAAATTGATGAAGACTATTTTGTTGCAATGAATCTTGATAGAGAAATGTTGAAGAAGTCTTCCGAAGGGTATGAGTTAGATAGTGAATTTACAAAACATTATTTAGAACTATTAACGCAAACTAAGAAAAAAAATGAACTGATAACAACGGAGCATTTCGTAAAAGAGTACAATGAGATAGTAACGCAAATATCATCGGCAATGGTGCCTACAGAGCGAGTAGATAGCTTACGGCGAGTGAGTGACGGATTCAAGGCGATAACAAAGAATAATTCTTTATCGTCTGATGCAAAAATTATTGCTCTCTTAGATGTATTTTCTAAGGAATATGCATTAATTTTAAAATCAAGTGGAGGTTCGGGTAGTAAATTAGGAAAATTTCTTAAGAGTTTCTGTGAAACGCATTTTGGGGTAGAGTTAGGTAAAGATCAAAAGTATCGCCTAAAATCTGATGGACTAGTGATGCATATTTTTAAGGCCCAAATGAGTGCAACTATAAAAGTTGAAGAGGAGTCTCTATTACCACCTGTAAAAAAGGTTACACCAGAACCTAATAAGGTATCGCAAAGTGCCCCCCTTATACAAAAAACTACGGTCATCAAACCTCAGGTATCTCCTTCAGTAGATACCATTAGAACAGAAGGAGTTGACTTGGGTCAAAAAAAAACTACGTATTAAAGATAAACTATCTCGGGTAGGGACTATGTTTGGGGAGCAACAATTTTGTTATGCGGAGAAACCTGGTGGTGTAGAGCCTGGATTTAGAGCTGTAGATGTAAATGAAGAATTTTTTATAGAACTTAATAAGATTCTATCAAATGACAAATTATCATCTGAAGAAGAGACTAAGCTCTCAAAAAGTGACAAAGCATTTTACGGAAAATTAAGAGATCTTCTTACTGACAAAGATTTACTAACGAAACAAAAACTATTTGCCGATTTTATTAATCCTCGTGTACGAGCTCCTCATGAGGCTGGTAAACTGGATCCGGGAGTTGCCTGGCTTGCTCAAGAGGTCAAAGGGGCTGTTGATAAAAATAAAAAATTAAGCGCTTGGATGTACAAGCTTGATTATGCAGAAGGCGGCAAAGATAGACTCAAAGCGAATAAAGAAGCACTTAGAGAGTACGTAGGTACTTGCCTTGCCAGAATATTTAGTGCACAAAATCAAAAACAAGAAGTCTCATGGGTTAGAGGGAAAAATGGTTTTCATGCTGTATTAGCCTGCGGATGGAAACAAGGCTTACAGCCATTGAAAGGCTTTCTTTATGGCGGTTCTGAACCAGATTATAACGGTGTTTTAGTTGATGATATAAATGCTCCTAATAAATACTCTAAATACATCCCAGGATTAGGTAAAAATTTAATTCTTGGTATTGCTGTCAACCGCCGAGTTAATTGACCCCTCCCTCCGCCGAGCTAATTGACCCCCTTAGCCGAATTTTGCATAACTGAAA
>DAIAOV010000153.1 GCA_027437055.1 Legionella sp.
CAATGGATTGCGCAACACCACAAATATTAGAAATCGTTGCAGTAGGAGCAATAGCCATTACGTTAGAATTACGCATACCTTGAGTACGTACTTTTATTCTTAATGTTTCCCAATCTAATCGTTGTGAACGGTCTTGCTCTAAATATTGATTACGTGCTTGCTGCAGTAAATTAATTGAGTCAATAGGTAGAATTCCTTTGCTCCATAGAGAGCCCTCATAAGAAGAGTAACTACCACGCTCTTTAGCCAGATCACAAGAGGCCTCAATGGCATAATAGCTAATTAATTCCATAGAGGAGTCAGCAAACTCTATGGCTTCTTGAGAAGCGTAATCAATTTTTAATGCATACAGTGCATCTTGGAAGCCCATTAAACCCAAACCTATAGGTCTATGTTTTAAGTTAGAGTTTCGTGCTTGTGGCACTGAATAATAGTTAATATCGATCACGTTATCGAGCATGCGGATAGCAGTTGATATAGTGCGTTTTAATTTTTCTTTATCCAGTTGACCATTCTTAATGTGTGCTGGAAGATTTACGCTACCCAAATTACATACTGCAATTTCTTCTTCAGAAGTATTTAAAGTAATCTCTGTACATAAGTTAGAGCTATGTACTACACCAACGTGTTGCTGTGGTGAGCGAAGGTTACATGGGTCTTTGAAGGTAATCCATGGATGTCCTGTTTCAAACAGCATAGATAACATTCTACGCCATAGTTTTACAGCAGAAATGGTTTTCGCATTAGTAATGATGCCTTGACGTACTTTCTCTTCACAGTCAATGTACATCTTTTCAAACGTTTTACCGTATTGATCATGTAATTCTGGTACTTCGTCTGGAGAAAATAAAGTCCAGTCTTTATTCTCATGAACACGCATCATGAATAAGTCAGGTACCCATAGGGCGGTATTCATGTCATGAGTACGTCGTCTGTCATCACCAGTATTTTTTCTTAGATCTAGGAATTCTTCTACATCTCTGTGCCAGCATTCCAGATAAGCACATACGGCACCTTTACGTTTACCACCTTGGTTTACTGCTACTGCAGTCGCATCAGCAACATTGAGGAAAGGTACTACCCCTTGAGATTTTCCATTGGTTCCTTTGATATGGGCACCCATAGCACGAACAGGAGTCCAGTCATTACCAAGACCACCAGCGAATTTAGAAAGTAGGGCATTATCTTTAATTGCACTATAAATGCCATCTAAATGATCAGGTACTGTAGTCAAATAGCAGCTGGATAATTGAGGTCTTACTGTACCTGAATTGAATAAGGTTGGAGTAGAAGACATATAATCAAAAGAAGACAATAAGATATAGAACTCAATCGCCTTATCTTCTTTATTCTTTTCACGTATCGCTAGCCCCATGGCAACACGCATAAAAAAGGCTTGAGGTAACTCATAACGTACACCGCGATCATGGATGAAATAACGATCATAAAGTGTCTGTAAGCTTAAATAGGTGAACTTCATATCGCGCTCGGGCAGTAATGCTTTACCAAGCTTAGCTAAATCAAAATCAGCCATTTTGGCATCGAGTAAACCTTGAGCAATACCATGTTCTATATAAGACTTGAAATAAGTTGGGTATAAAGCACTCATTTCATCAAAAGTGGCATCGGATTGAATTTTTAGTTTAGATAGTGCTTCCATACGTAGGCTGTCCAATAATAAACGAGCGCTAACGTAAGTATAATTAGGTTCTTTTTCGACTAAAGTACGAGCAGACATAATCAATGCTTTGTGTACATCTTCGAATTTAGCTTGATTATAAAGGTTGCGTAATGCATCTTTAATCACGGGTTCTGCTGAGACGTGTTCCAAGTCACGGCATGATTCAGCCACTATAGTCGTTACACGTTCCATATCTAGTGGCGCTAATTCGCCATTAGGCATAGTAATTAACAGCTCTTTCTCATTAGCTGGTTGTTCTACTTGACGTTGGCGTGCCTTGCGATGCTCTTCCCTATAAAGTACATAAGCGCGAGCCACTTTATAATGGCCGCCACGCATAAGAGCTAATTCCACCTGGTCTTGAACATCTTCAATGTGAATAGCGCCACCACTTGGTAGTCTACGCTTAAAGACTTGAGTTATTTGTCGAGTTAATTCTTCAATTTGTTTATAAATTCGGTCAGAAGTAGGCGCAGTACCCCCTTCATCCGCTATAAACGCTTTAGTAATAGCCACTTTAATTTTGGTATCGTCGTAATTTACTACTTTTCCATTACGTTTTATCGTTTTAAGCAACCCAGGAGCATTAGCATTTAACTCCAGTTCGCTTACTTGTGGAACCTCTGTTATCGGCTCAAGAATTTCGGACATTTCTCCTCCAAGAAATAGATGTTTAACAGCCAAAGCTAATTCACCAACTGTTATATTAAGTTTAATTCACAAATATAAAAAATCAATATATAGGGTTTTTAAAAGATAGGAATAACAAGATAATGTGTTTTCGCTCATTAATCAATAGAGTAATTTGGGAATATATTGTGGATAAGTTGTGAGTTAAGGATTATTAAGTTGTTCTTAAAATCGTATAACCTTTTATTTTCATAGAGTTTATATTTTTCTATGAGTTTTATAATTTTTTTACGATTATGGCATCGCTCACGTTAGAAAATCCATGTACGTTAAGATGGAAGGATTTTATATGAGCAAATAATTGGCTGGAGCTTCCTCCATCTAAATTAATTGCATCCACACAAGAGAGTGGGGGGGCTTTTAGCCTTCTCGCTAGATCATGAGTAGACATTGCTGAATTAGTGGACACTAAGATGATGACTTTTCCGTCTTTTGTAATACCCAGAGCTGATCTGTCAGCTACGCCAGGCTTTAGAGAAGGGATTTTTCCTTTAATCAGCAACCTGGGGCCACTTTGGATAGCAAACTCTATGTCATTATCATGGGTGAAATGACGGACATTGGAAATATAAGGTTGGTTGTTTTTTATATAAAAAACCCCCCACCAACTAATATGCTTTAATGGATTTTCCAATTTTTTATTATTGATTCTAAGTCCTAGCGGTTTAAATTCAGGATCGAAAAAACCACCATTGATGCTAAGCAATGCTTTAGCGTGCTCCGCAAATTGATCGGCAGAGGCGTTTTTTAATGCGAGATTTTTGGCTGTGACTAAAGCCAGTTTATTTTTATCCAGATCAATGCGAAAAACATGAATATGCGACCAGGGAGCTAAGATTCCTCCTTCAAGATCTTGATACTCAATGCCAGATGTTAATTTTCGCCAGCCATCAGCTGCGGTAGCATTAAAAGAGAACAATAAAGGGGTAATGAACAAAAATAACTTCATAGAGACATTTAAAATTTGTCGCATTGTAGTACACGCTGAAAAGAGTCTATTAGACTTTTTGCGAAAGAATATCATAGAGGACCATTGCGTTATCGCTACGGCATTCGAATCCTCATGTACTGATAGGTACACTCTTGTTCTGAGCCTCATAATTCCTCGTTTTTTTATTGCTACAGCAAATTTAGTAAGAAGGCCTATTGGTTTGCGAAGACATGTTATTGTATCCTTAACATCATTCAACACCACGGAATCTCTTATGCAAATTAAAACGCAACATAACAATAGTGAAGTACATAAGTCAATAACAGAATTAACTCGACTAATGAGTGATGTACTAGAATTGGCCAAAAAAGAGGGTGCTACTGATGCCGCGGTAGCGGTGAATAATGATAGAGGCTTTTCTGTCGATGTGCGTATGGGAGAGGTAGAAACAGTTGCTTTTAGCGAAGACAAAGGTGTTGGTTTAACCGTGTACATAGGACAACGAAAAGGAAGTGCCAGTAGTACGGATACTTCACCAGCCGCTTTAGAATCATTGGTTCGAGCAGCATGTGATATTGCTCGAGTCAGTGCTGAAGATCCGTGTTTTGGATTGGCTGATAAAGAGCTAATGACAAAAGATTATCCCGATCTGGATCTCTATCATCCTTGGAGTATTACACCCCAGCAAGCTATAGAAATGGCGTTGCAATGTGAATCACATGCTTTATCTTTGGACAAACGTATTGCTAATTCAGATGGGGTTAGTGTGTCCTCTTATGAGTTTCATCATGCTTTTGCTAATACTTATGGGGGAGAGGGGTTTACTCGTAGTACTCGACACAGTATGAGTTGTTCTCTTATTGCAAAAGAGGGCGATGAAATGCAGCGAGATTATGATTACACCACTGCTAGAGATGCTCAAAACTTGGTGGATGCTCATACTATAGCTAGGAATGCGGTAGATAGGGCCGTTAGTCGTTTGCACGCGCAGCAAATTAATACTCAGGAGATCCCTGTTATTTTTTCTAATAGAGTTTCCAGTAGTTTATTATCCAGTTTTATTAGTGCCATCAGTGGTTCTAATTTATATAGAAAAAATTCTTTTTTGCTCGATTCAGTTGGACAACAGATTTTTCCGGAATACATTCGCATTTACGAACAACCTTATTTGAAAGGCGCTTTAGGTAGTTCCCCTTTTGATAGCGAGGGAGTACCTACTCGCAATAACGTTTTTGTAGATCAAGGACGCGTAATGCAATACGTTCTTGGCAGTTATTCAGCTCGTAAAATGGGATTAAAAACAACGGCAAACGGCGATGGTGTTCATAATCTCACTATAGATCCTACAGCCGGGGATGTGACCGAATTGCTACAAACCATGGATACGGGCTTGTTAGTAACCGAATTAATGGGGCAGGGAATTAATGGAATTACTGGTGATTATTCCCGTGGGGCTAGTGGATATTGGGTAGAAAATGGGGTCATTCAGTATCCAGTGGATGAAATTACCATAGCAAGCAATTTAAAGGATATGTTTAAGAGGATTCTTGCTGTTGGTGATGATCTATATCCTAATATTGCTACTCGTTGCGGATCTATTTTAATCGAAAAAATGATGGTTGCCGGTAAATAATGTTGCAACCGTTCACGCAACGGCGTCAACTTAAGCTTTGTAATGTAGCAACTGTCTTGATTATTTAATTCAAGACAGTTGCTACGTTATTGAGTTAACTTAAGGACATACATCCGCAATTTCTTCTTCTACAGCTTCAATTTCAGAATGCATAGGTGCTTTAGCCAGGGCAAATAGTGTAAAACTGGAGCCTGTAATTGTATTAGTAGCAGAAATAATCGCATTAACGAGAGATTTTAATAGGTTGGTCAGATAATCTCCCCATCCTTGTTCTTTCTCTAATAATGATTTTGTATTATTTATTGACATAGCACAGAGAGCTCTAAAGTTTCTTTTAGTTTCATCTATTGTTGTAGGGACTGCTAGTAGAGCTGCTTCATACAATCTCACCGCATTATTCAGTTCTTTATATAACTTTTCAACAATAGTAATGACTTTAGGACTCTCATTTGTTCCTTTTAACCCATCAATTTTCAATTTAAATTGATTTACTATGGAGTTCAGCGTATCTATTTCCTTTTGATATACCTTAATAGGCACGTTTATACGTTG
>DAIAOV010000154.1 GCA_027437055.1 Legionella sp.
GCATATTGTATTGCTTTAATTTTCCCCTCAACGCCTCGCTCACCAAAACCACCAGGAACAAGAATAGCATCCATTCCATCGAGCAATGAAGCCCCATGTTTTTCTATTAACTCTGCATCGAGATACACTATTTCAACTTTAGTCTGGGTATGAATTCCAGCATGAAGCAATGCTTCATTAATTGACTTATAAGCATCATTTAACTCAATGTATTTTCCTACCATGGCAATCTTAACAGTCATGGTTTGTACAGCTTTCATGTCAATAACTCGTTGCCACTCGCTAAGATCGGCTGGCTTTACATTCAGAGCTAATTTTTTTACCACAATTTCATCTAACCCTTGCTGATGTAACATCATCGGGATCTGATAAATACAAGGTGCATCCTCAAGAGAAATAACCCCTTCTTTTTCAACATTAGTAAACAAAGCAATCTTAGCTCTATCTGTTAATGATAAAGGTTGTTCTGAGCGACAAATTAATATATCTGGTTGAATACCTATTGAACGCAACTCTTTAACTGAGTGCTGGGTAGGTTTGGTTTTAGTTTCCCCTGAAGTCGCAATATAAGGTACCAGCGTCAAATGAATAAACAAGGCTCTCTGTGCTCCAAGTTCTATGCGCATTTGCCTAATGGCTTCAAGAAAAGGTAGTGACTCGATATCCCCTACTGTGCCACCAATTTCAACCATAGCCACATCAAATCCATCAGCACCTAATTTGATACATTTTTTGATTTCATTGGTAATATGGGGAATAACCTGAACCGTTCCGCCTAAATAATCCCCTCTTCGTTCCTTTTTGATAACATTTTCATAAATTTTTCCAGAGGTGAAATTATTACGCTTCGTCATTGTTGTTTTAACAAAACGCTCATAATGTCCTAAATCAAGATCAGTTTCAGCACCATCATGAGTAACAAATACTTCCCCATGTTGAAAGGGACTCATAGTACCAGGGTCTACGTTAATATATGGATCGAGTTTAATTAAAGTAACACTAAGACCGCGTGCCTCAAGAATGGCAGCAAGTGATGCAGCTGCAATGCCTTTACCTAAAGAAGACACCACACCGCCAGTAATAAAAATATAATTTGTCATTTTTGACCCCGTTCAAAACCGCATTCACCAAATTGGTGCTAAATTAAATTTGCATATAAACGGGATTCAATTCTATCAAAGTGAAGATATAAATGACAGAAAATTT
The DNA here is from genome assembly GCA_027437055.1 of Legionella sp. GTDB lineage: Bacteria > Pseudomonadota > Gammaproteobacteria > Legionellales > Legionellaceae > Legionella. Next base: position 1,207 of record DAIAOV010000154.1, read on the forward strand.
ATTAAATTAATTCAAAATCAATATACCCCCACCAGAATCCATCTCACATAGACGCAATAGACGTAACTTCTCAACAAATTAAAGCATCGTCATACCGAAGAAAGTACTTCCAATTAGCCTTAAGTTTTACTTAACGTCCCAAAATGCCAACGTGCCTCGGTTTGTCCGAAGGCATCCAGTTGTTTGTAGCTTCTTACCTAGGACTACTGGATACTGCGGACAGGCTCCAGTATCCAGCGCTTTTTAATTGTCAAGGCTACAGCTGTTACATTTTGCTACAAAGTCGGGAAATTTGTTGCCCGACCTACGCTAATCAATTGATAATAAATGTCCCAATTTTTCTTTTTTGGTTTTTAGGTAATCTCGATTATCATCAGTAGGATTAATTTCTAAAGAAACTCGTTCTGTGACGGTAATGCCGTATTGCTCCACGGCTGCAATTTTTAAAGGATTATTAGTCATTAATCTTATTGCCTCTATCCCAAAATGCTTCAATATTTGAAAAGCAATAGCGTAATCTCTGTCATCCGCAGGTAAACCTAACTTAAGATTGGCTTCAACAGTATCTAAACCTTGGTCTTGTAATGCATAAGCTTTTAATTTATTGGCTAGTCCAATGCCCCTGCCCTCTTGACGCAAATAAATTAATACACCCCCTTCAGACGCAATTAAATCGAGAGAGCGCGCTAATTGAGCACCACAATCACATTTACAAGAACCAAACACGTCACCGGTAATACATTCAGAATGAATACGAACTAAAGGTACTTGATTACCAAATAATGGTGGTTTCACTAAGACAAAATGTTCTAATGAATCTAAATCATTCTCAAAAACCGTCATCTCAAAAACACCCTTATCCTGTAAAGGAATTGGTGTGGTTGCTACAGCATGAACTAAGGTTTCATGACGAATACGATATTCAACCAGATCCTTAATCGTCACCATAGGAATTCGGTGCTTTTGCGAAAATAAAGCTAACTCATCACGGCGGCTCATGGTGCCATCTTCATTAATGATTTCACAAATAACCGCAGCAGGTGTTAGCCCTGCTAAACGAACTAAATCAACGCTTCCTTCTGTTTGTCCAGTTCGTTCCAAAACACCTTTTGCTTTTGCACGCAAAGGAAAAACATGCCCAGGAGAAATCACATCGGCAGGCCCGCTTTCTGGGGCAATAGCCACTTTGATAGTATGAGCTCTATCATGAGCAGAAATTCCAGTAGAAACACCAGAAGCAGCCTCTATCGAAACAGTAAACGCAGTGCCATAAGGGGATTTATTATTCTGCGCCATCATAGGCAATTGAATTTTATCTATCAATTCATCAGTCATTGACAAACAAATCAACCCACAACCTAAACGAGACATGAAATTAATAGCTTCAGGAGTGGTATGTTCTGCAGCCAACACTAGATCTCCTTCATTTTCCCTATCTTCATCGTCCATTAAAATAATCATCTTACCAGCTTTAAGTGTTTCTAAAGCCTCTTCTATAGTGGCTAATGAATAGTTCATAGCTCTACCTCACAGTTCAATTTCCCGAAGATTTGAAGCTGATGAGCTACAATACGGGTTAAATAATCAAATTCTATATTCACACATTGACCCACCTCTAATACTCCAAGAGTTGTTTGCAACAAAGTATGAGGAACCAGCATCAACTTTATTTTCTGTTCGACTACAGCATTAATAGTTAAGCTAACTCCTTCTACGGTGATACTTCCTTTGGGGATTAAATAAAGCATAGAATGGGGGCTAAAGCCTGTTAACTCTATTTCAATAAATTCATCCAGGGAATGAATAGAGTCTATCAATGCGGTAGTATCTACATGGCCACTTACATAATGTCCACCAAACCGAGTTGTTGCTACCATGGCTCGCTCGAGGTTAACAAAGCTCCCAGACTTCAATTGAGCCAGTGTAGTCAAGTTGAGTGTTTCAGGCGATATATCAAAATGTAGTTCACCTACCTCAGAAGGTAGCAAAGTCAAGCATACTCCATTAACCGCAATACTTTCACCTACTTGAAGCTCTGCAAACGGTGATTCAATAACCAGTCTCTGGGAACAATCCCGAACAATCTTGGATATAACCCTGCCTTTTTTCTCAATTAATCCTGTAAACACTAATCCTCCTGCCAATCGAGACATACTATCATATTATCGCCCATAGCATTCCATGAAATTGTATGCGCTCGATCAAATACCCCTTGTTTTTGGTAAGCCGAAACCGCTTTCTCTCCAAGACTGATGGGAACTATATATAAATAAGTTCTATGCACTAATCCTTCTTGATGCAACGAGTTAAACAAAGCACCACCAGCTTCAACCCAAACGTCATGATATCCCAATTCCCCAAGATGGCTGATAATAGCACTTAAATCCATTGTTCCCTTGTTCAAAGGCATAGAATAAAAACTACTATTAGGATAAGAAACATCCTTATTATCATGATGGTATATATGACAATGACGTGCTGATGAAAAAATCGTTGCCTCAGCATTTAAATTTAAATGAGCATCAATAATAGCTACTGGTTTTGCTTGTTCTACCCCATTAATTCTGACATTCAGTTTAGGATTATCTAACTGAATGGTTCTAGCCGTAGTCAAAATGACATCGTTCATAGCTCTCTGCTCATGAGTAAATTGAGCGCATAATGAATTAGATAAAATGAGACGCTCTCCTTCAGCCTGCCCAATTCGACCATCTAAAGACTGAGCTAATTTTACAGTCACTCGTGGTTTATGTGTTTTAGTCCAATAGTCATAGCTTTTATAAAACGTATTAATAGGTTCTAAAGGAAGATGGGTGACTTTTATTCCTTTTTCGCGTAATTTAGCAGAGGAATCATTTTGAGCAACTATAGGATTAGGATCCAAATAGGAGAAAATGACCTCTTCAACCCCATATTCAATAATAGCATCGACACAAGGAGGGGTTTTCCCCCAATGATTACAGGGTTCAAGAGTAATATATAAACTAACTCCTGGTATTTGGGGGGGGATTTGTGCTAACAATAGTTGTTCTGCATGTGGTGTACCTGCCCCCTTATGATAAGATTGTGCTATAATACGGCCATTTTGCACAGCAACAGCGCCAACGCTAGGATTAGGTGCGCAAAGGCCTCGACCAAGTTTGGCTTGTTCAAGCGCCGCGAGCAGAAACTTTTCGTGCATCAATTAATCACCTTTAAACAATGCACGAATGATAACAAATTATTCAATTTTTGAGTAGCCTAATGATTAAATTGAACATAAAATTTAGCTTTAACCCTATAATTTCCAAACTAAAATCTTGGATTTTGTCATTAATTTTATCCATTTGGATAATCCCCTGTTTTTCTGAAGGGTTATCTCCTTACTCAACTGATGAATTAGAACAATTGGAAAAAGAATTTATCCAACTTATTAATCAATCAGATAGTGTAGATCGCAATCCTTTAGCGAGCCAATTTATTAATAACATAGGAAATAAACTCGCCCATGCTGGCCACATTAAACCGCCCTATTTTTTTATAGTCAAATCCAGAGAAATTAACGCCTTTGCTGGTCCAGGTGGATATATTGGTATTAATACCCAACTTATTTTAACTACGAGCAATGAGAGTGAGCTTGCTGCAGTAATGGCTCACGAAATAGCGCACGTTCGCTTGCACCACCTCTACAGCATGATAGAACATCAAAAGCAAATGCGCATCCCCATGCTCGCTTCTTTGCTCGCCTCCGCTGCTTTAGGCGTATTGAATCCTACAGTAGGAATGAGTGCGATGATGGCTTCACTTTCTGGTTTTTCTCAAGACAATATTAACTTTACTCGCTCAAAAGAAAAAGAAGCAGACAGAATTGGTATTGATATGTTGAGCAAAGCAGGATTTAATCCACGTGGAATGGCTGCCTTTTTCAAAAAAATACAAGAAAATTCGCGTTATTATTATACGGCCAACATACCTGCCATATTGCGAACCCACCCATTAGACGCTGAACGTATCGCTGAAGCAGAAAACCGTATTTCTCGGTTATCCCAAAAACAACATCCAGACTCTTTAGATTACTCTTTGGTTAAAGAAATAATTAGAGTTTCCGTAGCCCGTGAAGATAACAGCATTATTGAATATTATACTCGCCAGTGTAATAAACAAAATAATGCTATTACTTTACTTATCTATTTATCATTTTATTATTGATAAGGTTAATACCATTTCAAGTTTTT
>DAIAOV010000155.1 GCA_027437055.1 Legionella sp.
CTGGCGCATTCCCGGCTGCTTGCAGCAGGAAGCTTCAGTTACATATTTTATTTTATTATTGGTTTTGGTTTATCAAGCTGGGCTTTGTCGCTTACCCAAGCTCAACTTCTTGCCGATAAAACATTTCAAGGACGTTTGCAATCGACCTTTAATAGTATTTCAGGGTTAGGAGTTCTTGCAATATACTTGCTCATTACATTCCGTACTGAACTTCTTGATATCCAAAAAATGTATAACTTCCAAGCAATAATAGCTTTATGTGTAATTGTGATTATTTTAATGGTAAAAGAACATGTTATCGAACCCACAAACAATAAATAGAAAAGGCTCTACGCTAATTTCTGCTGAAAATATTTGTTATCATAGTGTACATAACTACTTATTTGAACAACTTTCTTTGGTACTTTGTGAAGGAGAAAAAGTAGGTCTTATCGGGCATAATGGTTGTGGAAAATCTACTCTATTAAATATTCTTTCAATGCGTCTTAATGCTCAAAATGGCCAAGTAGCCCATGCAAATAATCTTAAATTTTCTTTTGTTGAACAAGAGTTTCCTGAAGCCCTGGAAAAGATGACTATTATTGAGGCCATTTTATCTGCATTACCACCTGAGGCTCAGTCTGATAATCGCTGGAAAACAGAATCTTTACTCACTAAAGTAGGCTTAAGTGAATTTAAAGCTACACACAGTGTCAATAACTTAAGTGGTGGTCAGAAAACCAAAATTCTTTTAGCACGCGCTTTAATTGCAGAACCCAATATGTTGATTCTTGACGAGCCAAGCAACCATCTGGACTTGCCAACACTAATATGGTTGGAACAGTTTCTTGTTTCATGGAAAGGTTGCCTGATTATCGTTTCTCATGATTCTCGATTACTGGATAAAGTGACTAACTGCAGTTGGATTATTGCAAATAAGAAACTTCATCGTTATGGCTACAGTTGTAGCAAAGCAGTGAGTCAACATAAAGAATATGAAAACTCATTACGAGAAAGAGCCGAAATAGAAACTCAGGAAATCAAGCGACTTGAAACAAGTGCTAACACCTTGGCTATGTGGGGGAAAAACTACGATAGTATGGGTTTATCTCGTAAAGCAAAATCAATGTTTAAACGAATCGATAAACTTCAGAGTGACTTGTGTCAGGTTCCCGATGAATACCCCTGGCAACTTTCATTTCCTGGTCAAACTATTCCTGCGAATAGGGTATTAGAGATTACTGAAACTTGCATAAAACCAGATAACAATGGCCCCACTTTATTTAAAATTGCAGGATGGCAGGCCAAATCTGGTGATAGAGTTGCTATTTTAGGAGCAAACGGTAAAGGGAAATCATCCTTTCTGAGGCTATTATGGCAATATTGGAACGAAGCAACTGAAGATCAAATCTATTTTCATCCTAAAGCCACAGTTGCTTACTATGACCAAATGCTAGAAGGTTTTGATAACTCGTTGCAACTAATAGACGCACTACAGTTTTATTGTAAAAGATCCGCCGTTAATGTGACTACAGAAATGTGTAAACTGGCATTAATCAAAACAGGTTTTTCGTACAATCGCTTACAACAGCAAGTAAAGTCATTAAGTGGTGGTGAACGTGCTCGCCTGATGCTATTAGGATTATCACTTATTAAAAGCCATATACTTATGCTTGATGAACCCACTAATCATATTGATTTAATTGGAAAACAGGAGTTAGAAATACAAATACAGAATTATCCTGGTGCCTTGCTTCTCGTATCTCATGATCGTGATTTGATTGAAGCAACCTGCAATCGCTTTATGGTAATACATGAAAAGCAATGGGTTGAATTTAACGACATCCAATTGGCATATGATCACATTAACAATACCAACTCCAATACACCATTAGTTAAAGAAAATGAATCTAATCAATTAACCCCAGATAATCAGATAAATGAAGATAAATTACTTGAGCGCTTAGTTGAAGTAGAAGCTTTATTAGAAAAGGAGCTTCAACGTAAACCAAAACACCAAAAACCAAATCTACAACAAGAGTGGCTTTTGGAGATTGAGCAGCTACAAGATCGTCTGGGCTTGAATGATTAATGAATACTACAGGCCTTCAATTTATCAATCTTATTAAAAAACTTTACCATCCAAATATTCATCAAATGGATTTACCTCAGGGATATTGGATAAATTAAAGTACAAAAATGATTCTGAATGAGATGATTACCGAGCATTTTATTAAAATTTTCTAAAAATCTGTCACATTCAATTAACCAAGTCCTTATCTTACATAGGGATATAATAGCTGATTAAAATAGATTTTTTTTTCAGTCTAAGTCCGAATAATTATCATGCGGTTACAAGCCCTACTTAGCCAAAGAAAATGGTATTGAAATCGAATTTCGGATAAAACCAATAATTTCAACTAATGACTTCTGTCCTAATTCATTTTTTCTCAAAAAGGCTTTCCACATTGACTCCCTGCTTGAGTCGTTAGCAAACTCATCGGTCAGCCCAATAGGCAGCACTTCAGGAAGATCCATACCTCTACGATTAAATGTAGCCTGTATAGCTTTGGCCAAGACTTGATTATCTATCTGTTCATTATTTAATAATACATAAAGATCGAAGTAGTCTTTTAATCGACTATTCGCCATGCCCAATAATGCAATTGCGTGCAACTTTTCTGCAATTACCGTATAAATTGGATAAGTACGGATTTTAGGGACAGGAAGATCACTAAGAAGTATGGGATAATGAGCATCTATTGGCCCAGGGGTAACTGCATCACCATAACCTATATCAATTTGTATTTTAATCTTTGCTTTCGCCAATTCTCCAAATAATTCAACTCTTGCTCCAGTATAACCTCCATCTTTTTTGATAGTGTCAACCGTCACCGATTCAGACAGAAAACTAATTCCATCATCTGCAGAGATTCTGCAAATTTTACTGAACGTTTGTTTAATATACGCTAGATCATTATCACCAAACCCCAATAAATCAATATCTTTAGTTGGGCGATGAGGCATGTCATACCATAAGTTAAATAGTAAGGCACCTTTCAACAAAAACTGTTTAGAATATTCTGATTCTCCAATTCGATATAACAAACGCTCCAGACCATAACGAGTCAATACCGCATTAAAATCAGAACCTTCTTTAACAGCTATATTCTTTAAACGTGAGCGTACAGACTCACCAATATTTTTTGTCATTGAATTGCCTCAATATAAGGACGCATTACGTTTGCAACGCGACAAACTTTCGCATAATGCCACAGTTCATCAACTGTGACTTTATTTTTTGTATAAGCCTCTTTAAGCGCTTCAATCGCCACATCAAGTCCAATTTTATTGCGATGTTTGAAACAATCTGCAATTGTCTTGGCACGGTTATACACCCTTAGTTTAATATTATCTGATTCTATAATTTCAATTCCTTCACTAAAGGCTTCATCTGAATATTGCACCATTTTTAGTGGAGGATAATCCATTTTTGGCGCATGACTCCCTTTTGGCATAGCTATCCATACTTTTCGAGGTAGCTGTGTTGTTAGATCATGAATCTGCAAAGCAGTTAGGAGGCAAAACACTGCTTGAGGTACTCGGCTTGCTATAATAACCAGGCTCTCTTTTTCTGAAAGCTCAGTCTCTGGCAAGCAATAGAGCCCAGAAGCGAGTTTTTCAAGTTTGTTTTCGCTAACAAGCCTTGAAATGGTCGCTCTAGTGATCCCCTCTTTGGTTAGATCGGACATTCTAATGACACCCGTTTTGCTAGCCATCTGGAGTACTTTTTGTTTATAGCTGTCTTCTGTTTTCATATTTAAATTATGATACATTATTTCGTTACTTACAAATAAATAACGAATTTTTGTATCAAATGACTTACATTTCATCTTATCCATCATTACGTCTCAAATAGTCATTTTTATGAAAACAAAATGGCCTTTCCAGTAAAATGCCAATAAAGTTGCTAAAATATACTTGCGTGAGATTTGCGTGTTTGAGTACGACACTGTTATACTCTGTACGACATTTGTAGTGGTATCTCGCGACATATTATTACTTTAAAATCAACGAGTTAATTTTAAGGCTGGGGGCTCATAATCCGTTGGTCCTAGGTTCAAGTCCTAGTGGGCCCACCAATAAAATCAAGTAGTTACGGTAGTTTTTAGAAAATCGCAAAAAGTCATGTAGACGCAATGTAGACAGATTAAACCGGGGCGAACATGTATCGAAGTTCTAGGTTTTCATAAATGGATTTAAAATGAATGAAGTTCTCCTGAATCTCTTTAACTCAAATTTAAAAAATATCAAATCGTCTTTTTTCTATATAATAAAAAATAAATTTTTTATTATAACTACTTTTTCTGTAATAACTGTTGGAATAATTAAATTTGATGATATTTGGCAAACTTTTTATGAACCATCGGATTTAGTCCAAGCAAAAAAATATATGGATAGATTAATTATACTCCATAGAGACGATGATCGATCATGCACTGAAAAAGCGCAAAGGGCGAGAAGAGAAATTAAATGGGTCTCAGGAGCATTGCATGGTATCCTTGAAATCCACGAAAATGATAAAGCTTATAAAGCATTGGCTTTAGGTTACAATAGAGCAACTGGAATATACAGCATCCCCTTTTGCTATGATAAAGAGCATCCTGAATAATCAAATTAAAATTGATGCCTTGGATAATGCAATTAATCATACAAATAGTATGGTGAATAATTGTGGCCCCTCTAGCTAGAGGTTTGAGTTTGATATTTTTCTTGCGGAGGAATCACCTTGCGAGCTTGTCGGATTGACATAAAAAATTTTAGAGGAATAAGTAAGGCAACTATTTTGCTTCCAAAACATGGTGTCTTAATTGGTGATAACAACACCGGTAAGACGACAACTCTAGAAGCCCTTGATCTCGTACTCGGACCTGATCGCCTTAACAAATACCCTCCTATTGATGAGCATGATTTCTTCAGGGGAAAATATAGAACCGAACCTACCGATGTGACTGATAAAACTGTAAACAGCGACAAATATTCCAACACTCAAGAGGAAATTAAGAATAAATCAACTGAAATACCTCATATTGAAATTGAAGTCACCATTATAGATTTGACTGAGGAGCAGCAAGCGAAGTTTGGTGATTACATCGAGTTTTGGGATTCAACAACAAATACATTTTACGTCAAACCTGATCCAGCCGGAATTGATCCGGTTCATATTTCAGAAGCACTCCGAGTTACTTTTCATGGCCAGTATAATGAAGAGGAAGATGACTTCGAAGGGAAAACTTTTTTTACCCGTAGTCTTACTGAAAATGATACACCCCAGCCCTTCACCAAGAAAGATAAACAAGTATGCGGTTTTCTATATCTCCGTTCTATTCGCACAGGTTCTCGCGCTCTGAGTCTAGAAAGG
>DAIAOV010000156.1 GCA_027437055.1 Legionella sp.
GATCTCAGCGTTTGTATGTATTCAAAATATAGGGCGGAAAAACCTGCTTTAGCAGCTTTTATATCTTGATAAGCACTAGCATTGAGTAATTTGGTCGTAGCTGTTGCCTGATCTACCCATAAATTAGTGCTTAGTTTCAAAAGATTAGTTAAATCAACAGATGAGTGACCGAATAAACCAGTCAGCGAAATAGTAGGAAAAAAAGCAGAATAACTGACACCTACTTTGGCATAGGCTGATTTGACATTATTTAAAGCAATAATAACGTCCGGACGATTTTTTAAAACTGAAGAAGGCAAGTTTTGTGGAATAAGGTGATTAATATTGCGAGCAAGTAAGGTATTGTCAGTCACAATGGAACCAGGATTTTGATTCAGTAAAAGATGGATAGTATTTTCAGTTTGCATTACTACTTTTTCAATTTGAGGTACTTTTGTTTCTTCTTGTGCTATATCTTGCTCAACACTGGTTACTGTTTCAACATCACTCATACCGCTTTTATAACGCACTTGCTCTAGCTTCCATAACTCTTTTAAATCTTTAACCAGAGTATTCTCTAATTTTAATTGTTCTTTCTGGCTTAAGAGCATGAAATAAGAACCACTCATCTGACTAATGATCCCTAATTTAGTCGCCTGAGCCTGAGCTTGTTCAATGACTAATGATGCTTTTGCTGCTTTAACTGTATAAATATTATTTAAGATATTCACCGAATATCTTGGAACAAAGCCGGAATAGTAACCATGAAATCTCAAATTAGAAATATTAGAAAAAAGTGCGCTATTAGCAAGAGGACCAGCTGGGTTGACATGGGTATGCCAGGTTGTACCAGAAAAGCCATTAACAGTCCCATCCAGGGTAGGAATCCAAGCATATTGCGCCGATTTCAGCTGAGCTTGAGCTTGCTTAATAGTCGCGTTAGCACTTTTGACTTGGTTATTACACGCTAAAGCATCCATAATAAGCTGATTCAACGTGGGATCATGTAATTTTTTCCACCACGCCACCCGACTTAAATCCTCTTTATCTTCTATATACTTCACCCCACTACGAGTTTGTGTCGGATAATTTACTTTTTTATCCATCTGGTTCAGGCAGTCTTTACAACACCCACCAACGAATAAGATAAGCAAAAACAATAATAGTGATAAATAGCTTTTTTTTAGTTTCATAAATATTAATCAAGTGTTGTTCTAAATATTTTTCCAGCCAAGATCATTAATACAAATGCAATCAATAAAATAGGTAATATATTAGGTATGATTTGTTCTAACGTATTGCCCTTTAATAAAATTCCACGCGGAATGCGAGTAAAATAGGTCATGGGCATACAATAGCCTAACAATTGAGCCCACTTGGCCATGCCAAAGAACGAAAAGATATAGCCTGATAAAAACATGGAAGGCAATTGAAAAAAGACACTCAATTGCATAGCCTGCATCGGTGTTCTTGCTATCGTGGAGTAAATCATTCCCACCATTAAATTGGCAATAATAAAAGGGGCGGAAGCAAGATAGAGCAATAAGATACTACCTTGCATCGGCACAGCAATCAACAACCGCCCAAAAATTAAAATACTCGTGAGTTGTAAATAACCTAAAACAATATAAGGAATCACTTTACCAAGAATAATTTCTGTGGGTTTCAACGGCGTTGATAACAATAGCTCCATAGTGCCAGACTCTTTTTCTGAAGTAATCGCTGTTGAAGTCAACATCACCATGGTGATAGTGAGCAATACACCAATTAATCCGGGAATAATATTATAAGCACTAACATTAGCTTCATTGTACAGCCTGTGAGTGGTTAAATTAACGCTGCGTTTAGGGGTAGTTGGCACAACATAACCTAAACCCTCCTGATTAAATTTGTCTAAGACTTGATTTAATATGGGTAGTGAATTACCTAATGCACTAGCGCTACTTCCTGGATCAGAACCATCAATCTCAACCAAGAGTTGCGGATTTTCATTACGAATATATTTTCGGGTAAAATCAGGAGGTATGGTATAAGCTAGAGTGATATTCCCACTGGCAAAATCTTGATTTTTTTTATTTTCACTACCCGAAGTATCCACAATTTTAAAATACCCCGATGCCTCAAGTGAGCTAACAAAACTGCGAGTTAATGGTGAATGATCATAGCTAATAATAGTAGTCGGCAGATGCTTGGGATCAAAATCAATGGCAAAGCCAAAAAGAATCAGTAGCAGAACAGGTAACACCACTAACATAGCAATGGTACCTCTATCATGAATGATCAGAATGAACTCTTTACGTATTAGCCCGAACAAACGGGGCATAGATATTCCGTAGACATGCGAGCGCTTATGGTTCATTGTATCAATCCAATAAAGACTTCCTCAAAAGAAGGAGTTACTGCTTTAAATGATAAATGGCGTTGCTCTTGGAGCAGCTGCTCTAATGCCTCCTGATTTCGTGATGAAATACGCAAATCATTATTGACTATAGAGGCCTGAAGTTGAGGAAATGACTTATGAACACATTCAATAACAGTATTCTGCTCTTTTTGATCACCTTCTAATAGATAGGTTTTCACTTGAGAATGAGGGATTAAATCTTTTGTAGTTCCTGAATACAATAGTTTTCCTAAATTAATATATGCAAGATGCGTGCATTTTTCTGCCTCATCCATGTAGTGGGTGGTTACCAAAATAGTGGTTCCATTTTTTGACGCAATTTGATGTAAATAATCCCAAAATTCTTTTCGCGCTTTAGGATCTATCCCGGCAGTAGGTTCATCCAAAAATAATAATTGCGGTTGATGCAGTATAGAGCATGCTAAAGTTAAACGTTGTTTCCATCCTCCGGATAAATTACCCGCTTGAACAGTACGATAAGGTTCTAATTCTAGATCATGAATCATAGTTTCTATAGCTTGAGAAGAATTGGGTACTTCAAAAATATCAGCGACAAAACGCAGGTTTTGATGCACCGTTAATCCTTTGTAGAAACTAAATTGTTGTGGCATATAGCCTACATGTTTTTTTATCTCATCACTTTGTGTTCTAATGTCATAACCTAGACAAAACCCTTCCCCATCTGTCGGTGTTAAAAGACCACACATCATACGTATGGTCGTTGTCTTACCGCTGCCATTGGAACCCAGAAAGCCAAAGATTGCTCCCTTTTTTACTTGTAGAGAAAGATGATCCACCGCGGTACGTTCATTAAATTTTTTAGTTAATCCTTTCACATCAATAGCTAAATCACTCATGCTATTAATTCCAAAATAGCTGGTTGGCCAAGATGTATTTTCTCCAAATCAGGATAATCAATTTTAGCCTCGACTCTGAATACCAAACGGGAGCTTTCCTCACGAGAGTAAATAATTGGCGGAGTATACTCAGCAATATTAGAAATATAGAAAATATGGCCTTGAGCGAGTTCAAAATCATTCATTGTTTTGATGTTCACCCGCTGATTAAGCCTTAATTGACTGAGCTTTTCCTGAGGTACAAAAAATATGGCTTTAATGTTACTTTTGGTAACCAATGAGAGCACTGGGTACCCAGGTTGGGCAAATTCCCCCCTGGTGTAATAGGTATCAAATACAATCCCAAATTCAGGAGCGAAGTTTTCTTTACGTGTAACTCTCCATTTTCTATCAGCAGTATCTACCTGACTATTTTTTATTTTAGCGTCTATATCAACAAGCTGTTGCTTTGACACGTCTAAGTCTCTACGTGCTGCATCCAGATCATTTTGGCTTGCCGCATTTTTTTTGCGCATCCCTAGAATACGGCGATAATTGATGTCATTGTAATTCAACTGCGCTAAAATCTGTTGGCGCTGAGCCAGTAAATCCTTACTATTTAACTGACTCATCTCTACACTATACAGCTCACTCGTTTGTTCTAATCTGAATAAAAACTGGTTGTTTTGAACTAATTGTCCTTTCTGTACAGCTAATTCAGTCAAACGCCCAGCAAAATCTGCAGATAAATAGACAAGCTCAGCATCGATATAACCATTAAAAGATTTATTCTCTTTTTTACAGCCCATCAAGAGCAAAAAAATCAACCCGATGAGCATTAATTTCCGCATGTCATACCATCCTCTGGCTTTGTCATTCCCTTTAGACCTCGTGTAACACAGCAAATAAGTTAAATGAGAATTACTCAATACTGAATTGAAATCAAGAGCTACAGGATAAATTTATGGTCGTAACTCGACCTACAACATTAAAGCTCATTACTCATCACAATCTTAACGCTCTGTTGTATCAACTCTTTTTTTATTTCCTGAAAAGCAACTTTATTGAGCGGTCGGGTAGCATCTTCAATCAAGACACAATCAAACCCCTCCCTCAAAGCGTCTTTGATAGTAAAATAAACACAGATATCGGCACATAAACCGCAAAAATAAAGTGTGGCTACTTTTTTCTCCCGAAGAAAACCAGCTAAACCTGTGCTTTTTTGATGAGAATTATCATAAAATCCACTGTAATTATCAATCTCAGGATTCGTCCCTTTTCTAAAAATAGCCTCTATTGGCCTTGTTTCGAGATCGAAATGAAATGCTGCCCCAGCGGTGCCTTGGACACAATGATCGGGCCAAAGTGTTTGCATTACCCCATGAAGCATTATTTTTTCAAAAGGTTGTTTATCCTCATAATTAGAAGCAAAGCTTCTATGATTCGGAGGATGCCAATCTTGAGTAGCTACAATTAAATCAAATTGAGGCAGCAATTTATTAATAACAGGAATGATCAAATCGCCCTCTTCCACTGGCAATGAACCACCTGGCATGAAATCGTTTTGAACATCTAAAATAATTAATGCATTCATTTGCCTATCCTTTGTGAGTCTTTAATCAACAACATTCGCTGACTGTTAAGTTGTTCACTTAGACCCACATTATAATGATGAGGATTTACTATTTGCTTGTATCTCAGAGGTAAGCAGCTCAAACGTTGTAAACAGTACTGTGCATTGTCTTTTAATGTTTTCGGCGAAACTAATCGTTCCCCCTGTCTCATGACTGGATGAAGCAATGGTTCTTTTTTATAAGAGTGCAAATCAAAAGATTTAGAAGAATCGAAAGGATGATACATTTTTTCAGATTCTTGCTCATCAAACAAAGTAATGACATCTAAGCCTCCAAATACCCCCTCGCGCTCAAAAACTCTATTGACTTGTTTTTTATACGGTAATGATATTTTACTGGATGTTTCCGACAATTTAATCCGAGGCTTATCATAGGCCATAGCCAACTTATATACACCATCCAAAGCAGCGTCGGGCCATCCCACAGCAAGGCTCGTACCAACACCAAAGACATCAATAGGAGCCCGTTGTTCCATAAGGCTTATAATTGCAT
>DAIAOV010000157.1 GCA_027437055.1 Legionella sp.
TTTCTTATCTTATCCTGCAGGGAGGCTTTCTGATAAGGTCGGGAGAAGAACGCTCCTTGTTCTTGGCTATTTCATTTACGCATTAGTTTATCTTGCGTTTGCCAGAGTGCAAAGTCAGACTTCGTTATGGTACTTATTTATTATCTACGGAATCTATATTGCTTTGACTGAAGGAGTAGAGAAAGCCTTATTAACAGATATGGCCCCGTCTAACCTCAGAGGCACAGTGATCGGACTTCACGCTACTCTAGTAGGGATTGCACTGCTTCCAGCTTCATTCATTGCCGGAATTCTCTGGGATAAAATTAGTCCATCTGCACCTTTTTATTTTGGTTCAGGTATGGGGTTAATTGCGACGATTGGATTGTTGCTGATATTAAAAAAGGGAAAGAATTAATCCTAACGCTTCCCTTCTCTATCGGTAAATGAATAGTCAAAAGTAGAATGGAAATAATTAGTTAAAAGAAGTTTGAACGAGGTGCATACCCCTTGGCAACTACGGCTAAAATTCTAAGAATATATGTCGGCGAGAATATGAAATGGAAAAATCAATCATTATATCGGGCATTATTGTATAAGATCAAGGATGCAGGACTTGCGGGAGCTACTGTAATTCGCGGTGTAGAAGGTTTCGGGCAACTTAGAGCTATTCATACGGCTAGATTATTGGAGTTATCGGCAGATTTACCTATGGTTGTTGAGTGCATCGACTATAGTGACAAGATAGATGCAATAATCTCAGAAATTAAGGAAATGGTTCCACGAGGACTTATTATTACAAGTGAAGTCGATGTTCATAACGCCGATCAGGTTTGGCAAAGTGACTTACCTCTTTATAATGAAGACTACGTGAATCATGTTCAGTAATTCCTGGATATTGACCTTTACTCTGTAACAATGACAGATAGAATTATTTTAAACGATGGCTCCTTCTAACTTAAAAATAGCTAGTAGGAGCCATTTTTATTATTTTTTTATGTTGGATGGATGTACCAAGAGTTTCCACGCATACGTTGTAATGAGACCCATAACTATCGTTATAGGACATTATGCCAACTAGAGGTGGGTATAATGAAAAGTTTGGTTCGGGCTAAATTACTTCGAGTTTATATGAATGAAAATGATAGGTTTGCTAACCGCACACTTTATGTCACCTTAACCAATTTTTTAAAGGAAAATAATATGTTATTGGTTACAGTTTTGCGAGGAACTATGGGGATGGGCCGCAGTAATCAATTGAGAAAACCCCGTTTGCTTCCTATACCCAACTATTTGCCAATAATTTTAGAGTGTCTTGATGAGGCTGAGAAGATGGATTCAGTGCTCATAAAATTAGGACCAATTCTTGAAGGCTATCTATATACGATTGAAGAAGGAGAACTCTGGAAGTAACTATTGCTTTTCTAAACTTTTAATATAGAAGTCTATATCCCAAATATATGCCCAGTAGAGCTATGCCTATCCAAGCTAATATTATGATTACTGCCGCAACCAAATTCTTTGGTTTATTGGTCAAATCTTTAGCTTTTACTCGTGCATCTTGCATTGCCTCTGGGGGAATCATTTTGATTGCTAATGTAATTGCTAGTGGAATCAATATTACATCATCCAAATAACCCAATACAGGAATAAAGTCTGGAATAAAATCAATGGGACTGAAGGCGTATCCTACAATAATGGCAACCCATAATTTAGCGTACCAAGGTACTCTAGGATCACGATATGCAAAATAGAGCGCATAAACTTCGGACTTAAGTTTCTTAGCCCTTTGTCGAAGGGTTTCTTTATGCTTTGCTTCTATGTAAATTCAACTCCTTAAACAATGTTTACGAAATAATTCTATCGAGTTTCTAAAAATTCCTTTAATAATAACAAGAAAGCGTAGGACTTTATTTCATCCTACGCATTAGTTTTTCTGAGTCGTTAATTAGTATCCCGAATCACCAATACTGGTGTATTAGCGCAAGTTACTACTTTTTGAGCTACGCTCCCTATGAGTAGTTGCTTCAACCTACCTAACCCCCGGGTACCAACTACAATCAAATCAAAATTACCTTCGTAGGCATATCGTATCATTGTTTCTGCGGGGTTTCCCGTTAGGAGGACACAACTTATCTCTAAACTCTGTTCTTTCCCTTTTGCTTTGAGTTTATTGAATTCAATTTCAAACTGCTTTCTTGCTTGCCCTAATGATTCATCTATTTCATCAAAAATAGGGCTGAAGTCTGGAAGTTGAACTACCGTGAGTACAGTGATTGCAGCCTTAAGTGAAATTGCCAAATCTATAACCTCGACAAAAGCTTTATAGCTGCTCGGCGATCCGTCAAAACCTAAAAGGATTTTTCTAATCTTCATTTGGCACCTCCTTCGGCATTCAAACCAATATCCACGTTTTCTTTAGGATGTTTAATCCGTTGAATTAGTCTGACCGGTAAAAAATACTTCTGGGCAATCACTGTTGGGACAATTGCACTTAAAATGACCACCGTGACAATAACACTATATTGCGAGCTGGTTATGTGCTGGTTAGTTAAACCATATAGGGCTGATATTGTGCCGAAGGTAAGGCCTGTGCTCATTAACAATGTCGTATACATGCCATCTTTTTTCTCATAACCCAGGAAATACGTGGCTGGAAGAACTCCTAAAAACTTTGCGCTTACCTTTATTAAAAGGAGTAACATGATAAGTCCAAACATGGTGATGAGGGCAGGAACGGAAACAAGCGCACCGGCTTTAATAAAGTAGAATGGTGTAAACGCCACGAAAGCAATTGCTCTCATCTTATGCAAAGTTTCTCTATACTTCATGAAGAATCCCGCCATAGCAAGCCCAATAATGTATGCCGGAAGCACTGCTTCACTCCCGGAATACACGGCAAGATAGGCTAACAAAAGTAGAATTAATAGCACAAATTTGATTTCCGGTTCACTAACTTTTCCACTATAGGCCTGAAAGATTTTCGCAGCTACAGGTGTACCAAGCCCAACTGCAAGCGTTAATATACCGGCAAACAAAACTAATTTGATGGAGAAACCTGTAAACAGTAACCCTAGCGCCATAACTGTTCCTAAATCAGTGACAAAACAAGCTGCTAGAATTGCCTGCCCAAATGATGTACCTGATAGCCCAGTTTCAACCATGACTGCATAAACAACTGCAACTGATGTGGTCGAAAGTGCAATGCCTGTTATTTTAGAAGCGTTCCAGGTCCAGCCCAGTCCGTAATAAGCAACGGTCATGCCTAAAATAAATGGGAGCAAAAAGGACAAGAAACCGATGATTAGGCTCTGCTTTAAGTTACTCTTTAAACTCTCTGGGTCAATTTCAGCGCCGGCGAGAAATGTAAGAATGACAGACCCCAAACTTGCTAAGAAATTTACCCAATTTGTTATTTCGAGGTGCATCACATTCCCGCCAAATACACCTACAGCAATTTCGATAAGCGCTACAGATATTCCGAAACGGATAGAAATTAGGCTTGCAATAAAAGCGAGGAAAATCCATTGGGTTGCAATCCAAAATGTTTGATCCAAAACAAATCCACCTCCTACTTATTTGGCTTGGACAAAGCAAAAGCTCCTACCTCACAAAAGGTAGGAGCCATTAGCCATCGGCACTGATTACTATCAAGCTTTGTTCAACGAGCCCCATCGTTGTTTATTTATTTAATCTGATTTTAGATGATGGACAAATTAAAGTTCAATAGATTATTTTCCGTATTTATGGACTTCAATATCAGTTGTAAAAACCAAACCCTTCGGCACCATTTCACATATTTCAGGAAGAATTCCTTCAATCCTGTCTGAGCTATCTACGATTTCTAACACCATCGGAAGGTCGGATGACATCTCAAGGATACGATAAGTATGCAGGACTTTATCTTGACCGTATCCCTCAATACCTCGCAACACAGTAACGCCACTGATGCCCTTTTCTTTAAGCCAATAAATTAAATGCTGGTATAAGGGCTTATTTTCATAACGCTCTTTTTCACCAACATATATTTTAAGTAACTTTGCTTTACCAATCATATTAAGCACCTCCACTAATATTTATATGATCCGTGCTAGGCCTATTCCCAGAGCAGCAGTAATCCCTCAACAAACACAAGTCCACACTTTACATTAAAAAATGCTTGGCATCTAAACTACTCCAAGCATTCCTTGTAATTATTCTAGTTCGGAGTCGATTAAACACGGATAACTAGCTAATATTCTAAAGGGTTTAAAGTATATTAACTGAACTTCCAATTAGAGCTTATCTTCAAGGTAAACACTGGATTCTTTGCTTCACAATATTCTACGAATACGTAATAGCTACAAAGCCATTCCCAGAAAATCCGCGCATGGACGCGCGGCCTTTTGCGTACGGTTTCGTATAACTCGTCCCTATGCCGCGTCCGCGGCATCTATGATAATGAAAACTTTTACCTATAAATATATATTAGCCTCTTTCCATCCTCCATTATTTTCAGTATAAGAAATGCATAGACTGGATTGTCAGAACGCGGTCAACGATTGTGGTATTTATGAAACTGAAGTTAAAACCTTTTCAACAATGATGAACGGCATTGAGGTAAAGAACAGTTCAATCTATATCGGATTTTCCAAGAGGCGATTACTAACACTTTGCGTCACGCCAATGCTGATTTTGCTCAAATTTCTATTTCTGGCGATAAGGAATTATTGTATTTTTCCTACTCGGATAATGGATCTGGAACAAATTTAATTGAATTTGGAAATGGTTTAATTGGAAATGGTTTAAAAGGTATTAATGAGAGAATCTCTGACATTGGCGGTACTGTATCTTTTCATTCGAGGCCGACCAACCTAT
Organism: Legionella sp.; assembly: GCA_027437055.1. Lineage (GTDB taxonomy): Bacteria > Pseudomonadota > Gammaproteobacteria > Legionellales > Legionellaceae > Legionella. The sequence goes on from DAIAOV010000157.1 coordinate 4,837, forward strand.
CGTCTGTGAAGGTTTAAAAGTCATTCTTCAACTGGAAGAGGATTTTTTAGTTGTTGGTATTTGTCACAATGGACAAGATGCTCTAAACCTGTGCGAGCGGACAAAACCTGATATCGTTCTGATGGACGCACGAATGCCTGTAATGAGTGGCATTGCGGCAACTAAAGAAATAAGTAGTCTCTATCCAGATACCAAGGTGCTAATTCTTACTACTTTCAATGAAGATATGTTAATTTTTGAAGGTTTGCAGAACGGGGCCAAATGCGGGCAAGGTATTCTGCTGTTGGTTATAGGTTAGGCCTTTACCAGTTTCTTTGAAGGTTTGTTGCCTCATGTTCAGTGCATAGTTATAGAGTTTACGGCAAAGCTTGAGGGTATAGAACATTAGCTCCTGCTGCTCTCTGGTCGGGTGGATTTCGAAGCGATAGACGGTTTGCAAAGCTTAT
>DAIAOV010000158.1 GCA_027437055.1 Legionella sp.
GTGAGGTCTCCTCATGCGAAAGTAGGACATCGCCAGGGTTTTATTCTTAAAGCGGCCGCGTGCCGCTTTTTTTGTTTCTGCCTAAGTATTTAATCTTCAATTTAAAGAGTAATTGGATTTAGATTATTCAAATAGCTAGCAATAAATGCTCTAATCTTTTTATCTTAATGTGGTTTTCTATTTGATCTTTGCTTTTCTCTTGCATACTGGTTCATAATGGTCATAAATAATTTCGTTCTTAATTAAGACATAATGGGTTTAATGTATACTTTTATTTGCACCAATCAATTTTGAAAATTAAAATGACTAAAAAATTTGTCGGTTTTTTTTGTGGTACTAATTATTACCTTGATCACCGCACAAAAGGTGATAAAAGAGGACGAGTTGATGATAGTTATCTTCAACTTCGTAGTACTATAACGGGTGATACTACTCTTCTAGGTTATGATGGGTGTCAAGTTAAAGGGGGAGGTCTTTTTGCTTATGGTGTAGAGGAACAAGCAGAGGCTTTTATTAATGCTTTAAAAGAGCAGTTAAAAGACAGTGAAGTGTATGAGGATATTCAAATTAATTTGATTGCTCATTCCAGAGGATGTCTTTCTGCTTTATTAGCAATAAAAAAAATTCAAGCAGCACCCCTTTTAAAGGATAGAGTTAAAGTAACCGCTGATTTACGTGATCCAGTTCCTGGCAATTTGCAATTAACCACTGTACTTACGGGAAATATAACTAGTGCCAACCAACTTATAGATCTTTCTGATTGCGATATCCTGAAAAAGGTTTATATAACTCTGCAAGAAAAGCCAATTTTACCTATAGCTTTTGATGCTGTGGTATCGATTTTTCCTCCAGAAGCTCATGTGGAGATAGAAACGATACCTGGCTATCATGATGTACAACAGCGAGCATTTTCGGCAGCACTAGAAGATGATGTTGCTCTCTTCAATTTGGGTATGGCAAAAACCCTTTCCATTTTACGTAATGATGGACATCAGCTTGTTCTAGGTGTAGAACATTTTGCCTCGCTAGAAGAGCAGCAGTTAAAGGCATATGATGCTCTTGTTCTCTGGGCAAAAAGTAGAGGCATTCCATTTGGGGAAAGAGACTTACATTTTGGTGGTAAGATTGTAGCCAATAATGAAGTTCTAGATAAAGTAGATGTAATTAATTGGCGGCATGCGCTATTAAAAGGAATAATACCTCAACATGTACTTTATGGTACAAGTCAGCCGCATTATAATCACCGAAAATCAAAACTTGAGTATTATTGTGATCTAACACAGCTCTTAGATAAGTATCTGATTCAACACCCACAACAACAAGAATTGGTTAATGATTTAAAAAAATACTCTGTAGAGTTTGGGGGAAATAAACTTTCTGCGCAAGAATATAAAGACAAATGCCAAGAGTTACTCAAGGCTGCATCTGTTAACGATAAAAATATAATTAAAGCAATTAATTATATGTGTCTCAAGGATTATTTTAACGAACTGGATGAAACTATTGCTAAGCATGTTTTTCCTGAAAACCTTTTATATGAGAATCTGCAAAATTTAAAACAGGCCTTGGCTTTAGAGTTTGCTGCTGAAATAGAATCTGGTAAAACAATTCAGCAAGTAGAACAATCAAATGCTTTAAAAATTACTACAAATACCAGGAACTTAATAGAGTCTCTTTATTCTAGAACTCTTAAGCCAGAACAAATGGTCAAGACAGCGGAGCAATATGCTAATGACAACATACGATTAGGAAGAAACTGGAGTATGGGGAGCAAAGTCATTGTCGGGGTGTTAATTTGTGTTGCTGCTGCTGCCATAGGTTGTATCATTGGGGCGGCTATTGGCGGCATTGCTCTTGCTTGCGGTACTATCACAGGCCTTGGTGCGTTGATTACTGCTATTGTTGGAGCATTTATTGGTGGATTTAAAGGGTCTATTCTAGGCGCTACAGTGGCAAGATCGGCTGTTGGTTTAGAAGCAGGGGCTTACGGAGCTAATTTCTTTTTTAAACCATCGACGACAGAGAAACAGGTACAAGCGCTAGCAAATACAGTCAAAGATCAAGTTAAATTAGATACAGAGATGGAGCCTGATAAAGATGAACAAGAAGGCGGGCTTTCTCCTGCTTGATAAATGCAACCACGTAATGGTGCCAACTTAACAAATGTAACCTGGGTGAGGGCGCAGCCGTAACCTGGTTGCGAGCAACCAAGTTACCATTAGGTGTGGTGCGGGTTAATTCTTTAAGTTGATGCCATTGCCTAAACAGTTAATTATGGATTTAAATAACGATTTTTAAGTCTTACATAATGTTCGGCTGAGTATTCTAATTGTTCTAACTCTGTAGTAGTTAATTTTCGTGCTGGGCGAGCCGGATTACCTAAGTATAAATAGCCGCTTTCTAGTATTTTCCCTGGGGTTACTATACTTCCGGCACCTATCATGACACGTTCTTTCACGTGCACGGCATCTAAAATTAAAGCTCCCATACCAATGAGACAATAATTATCTATAGTGCATCCATGTAGAACCGCTTGATGACCTACTGTGATTCCTTCACCCAAGACTAGAGGCTTTCCACCTGGAGAGTAGGGACCATCATGGGTTACATGCAAAATGGCGCCATCTTGAATGCTGCATGAGTTTCCTATAACGATAGAGTTAACATCCCCACGAATTACTGCCATTGGCCAGACAGAAACATCATCACCTAATGTGACGTTACCTATCACCACAGCTTTGGAATCAATATAGACGTTTTTTCCTATATTAGGAATTTTACCTTGAAAATTTCGAATCGAATCTGACATATTTTTTATACCATAGTTACAAACTCTTCAGCACTAGTAGGATGGATAGCCACGGTGTTATCAAAATCTTTTTTGCATGCCCCCATTTTTACTGCTACGCCAAAACCCTGAAGCATTTCATCGGCGCCGTAGCCAATAACATGTAATCCTATTATTTTCTCTTCTTTACCCAAGGTAACTAATTTCATCGCCGTGGGTGTTTTTTCGTCACTTAACGCATCGTACAAAGGGGTAAAACGTGTTTGATAAATTTTAATATTTTCTAGGCCATGAATCGTTATTGCTTCTTGTTCACTAAGCCCTACTGAGCCTACTGGAGGATGGCTAAATACCACAGAACATATATTATCATAATTTAAATGAGCATTGGGCTGACCACCGAAAATCCTATCGGCCAATCGTCGACCAGCAGCGATAGCCACAGGAGTTAGGGATGGGGCTTTAGTGACATCCCCTATGGCATAAACCCCTTTTACCGTTGTGTTTTGAAAAGCATCTACTTCGATTAAGCCTTGAGAATCCGTTTTAACTGCTATTTTTGACAGATTCAAATGAGCCGTTCTAGGTTTTCTCCCAACCGCTGAGATAATGACATCAATGTCGCTAAGAATAGAACCACTTTGACAGATTATTGATTTTCTCCCATCGCTATGTAGATTAATTGCTCGTGCTTTGTGGTTTTGATGGATGTAAATACCTTGTTGTTTCATGATTTCAAACAAGGTATCTCCTAGCATGTGGTCAAAACGACTTAATGGTCTGGTTCCACGTAGTAAAAGGTGCGTTTCGCTGCCTAGTCCATGAAGAACGCCTGCTAACTCTACACCAATATAGCCACTACCAATAACTGCTACTTTTTGAGGTTGCTTCGTCAGAGCAAAGAATCCATCAGAGTCTATAGTATGTTGGATCCCCTCGATCAGAGGTAATATCGGCTCACCTCCTGTAGCAATAATAATATGTTCCGCTTGATAGGTCGTATTTTCAACGAGGATAGAATGAGTGTTTTCAAATATTCCGATACCATGAATATGGGTAATGTGATGTTCCTTCAGTCGTTTTGCATAATTTTCTCTTAAACGAGCTATATAAGCATTACGTTTACTAACGAGTCTTTTCCAATTAAGTTTTAGTTCCACTGGAGCAAATTGGTAATTACTGCATCGGTGCATAGTTTCAGCAACCATCGATGCATTAAACATGATTTTTTTGGGTACACATCCTAAATTGACGCAGGTTCCCCCTAGGTGGTTCCGCTCTATAATGGCTACATTAGCCCCATATTTTGCTGCTCTCACAGCACTGGCAATTCCACCACTGCCGCCACCAAGAACAATAAGATCAAAATGACGATTTTTCATGATATTTAGAAGGAAAATAAAATAATAGTACCAGGTACTTAATGACTTACCAAATGATTTTCTTTATAAGATACAGAGCATTCTCTGGCTCAGGATAATATAAACAATTACAGATGAATAATTCTGAAAATGGAGTTATTGCACCATAAATTGTCTCTGCTTGTCGATACAAAATCTAATTCAAACTGGCTTTATTTACTCTTTTATTGACTATACTGCATTAAGAGAGGGTTATCATACTTCGGCCTTGGCTAAATAAATTACTACTTAATGGATATTCGTGGATGAAGCAATTACGTTGTGTTTGGTTCACTAAAGCGAAGGAAATTGACATTTTAGTTTGGAATAAATTATTGCCTGACGAGCGACATGTGCAAACGTGGTACTCTTCTCTTGATCAAGCTAATTTACCAGATATGACTCAATTCTATTATGGTGTATTTTATGACGAGAATGAGCCTGTTGCATTGATTCCTGCGTTTTTGAAATTATTTCCTATAGATTTTGTATTACCGGATTTACTATCTAATGTTGTTGGCTTTATTGATAAATATCTTTATTCCATACGCTATAAAAAGGTTCTTTTTATTGGTTCCTATGTTGATTATGGTGCTATTGGTATTCATGAACAGTATGTTTTCGAGCAATTACAATCACAAATTTCAGCTGAAGTTGATTTACAAAGTAGGGGTTCTAATCCCTATACCAATGTTGTAAAAAAATGGTTAGAATTCACCCGAGCAATAAAAAGGGATAAAGTTGTAGGTCGTTACACAGAGCGAGCGCCTAAAAACTGTACTCATCAGCAGCAATCCGTATTTTCTTGCCAAAAAATAGATACCAGTATATTGAGCAAGGATGAGTGTAGTTATGGCCAAGAAGGATTTTCCAGAGGTTCGCAGCATGATTGAATTTGATCGATTAGCAAAGAACCACTTAATGGATGCGTATTCACAGTTACTCCCAACAACCAAGCTGTGTAGCGACAATTAAAATTGCGTTTTTTCAGAAGCAAAATTACCCCCTAAATTTTCCCTTTCTGCTGGTTAGTC
>DAIAOV010000159.1 GCA_027437055.1 Legionella sp.
TATTCTGCGCAAAAGTGCGACCCCCTAAACAAAAAGTTTCCTCAGAACATTCGTCCGCCAACGTGCCCTATTGACTTAGCATAGTCTATCCCACTAGCATAACTAAATTTGGTGAAACCGTTTCCTAACGGAAGACCAGATATGCCAAATAAAAGTGTATCCATTATAATCATCCTTTTTGACCTCAAGGCGAATAAACTTAACATAATATACCATAAAAGAAAGTTGTAGACTAATACCTATGTTTTCCCAGTTTGTCAAAGCTTATAATCTTAATTATATCTGGATTAATCTAGAGGAGCGGGACAATATTAGAACTCCATGCAAATATGTTAACCTTGGACCCAATTCAAAGATTTAATTAAGCTGGACAAGAGCAATTCTCTTGACAATATATTATGTTTACAATTATAATGCGAAGTGTACTTCACGTGAAACATACTTCATATTATAGAAAGTTGGTAAATCGTTGAAAAATAAAATTAAGGAGTTTCGAATTAGTAAAAATATGACGCAACAACAATTGGCTGATTTGGTTTTCGTTTCAAATAGAACTATTATTTCACTTGAAAAAGAAAAGTACAATCCATCTATAATGTTGGCATATGAAATCGCTTTAGTTTTTAATACTACGATTGAAACATTATATAGCTTGGAGGAAAATCTAAAAAATGAAAATATATAATAAAAAAGGCTTTTTGAATAATCCGGACCAAATTGAGCCACTATTCCGGATGGTGAGAGCCACAGCTCCGGATTTTTAGAGCCACCTTTCCGGATAGGGAGCCATTTGATGAAACTTCTTATTAGAATGTAGCTATGCACTCAAGAGAGGAGTGTAAATTACATTCATAGGAGGTCATCAAATGACCAATTATCGTGAGATTCTTCGGCTTATTAGCCAAGGAATCAGTCAACGCAGCATCGCAGTGAGCTGCGAATGTTCACGCAACACTGTCGCCAGGGTCTTGAAACGGTCTCAGGAACTTAGTGTTTCGTGGCCATTGAACCCAGATAGGACGAACGGTGAGTTGCACAAGCTTTTCTTTCCCGAATCTTCATTACCATTAACCCGAAAACGCCCAGATAACGAGTACATTCATAAAGAAATGGCGAAGAGCGGCGTAACCCTCAGTCTCCTTTGGAATGAATACTGTGAATCTTGTAGACTCAGCAATGAAATTCCACTTATGTATTCTCAGTTTTGCTATCATTACCAACAGTATGTGGCCAAAACCAAAGCAACCATGCACATCGGACGAAAGCCTGGCGAGCAAATGGAAGTCGACTGGGCAGGCCAAACTGCAAGCATTATCGATACGGATACAGGCGAGAGCATTGATGCTTATGTTTTTGTAACCGTCCTCTCGTACAGTCAATATGCTTATGTGGAAGCATTTCTGAACCAAAACCAGGAGTCCTGGATTACAGCCCATATCAATGCATATAAGTACTTTGGGGGTGCTACTCGAATCCTCGTCCCGGATAATCTGAAAACTGGTGTAGAACGAACATCATGGTATACTCCAGTTATCAACAAGTCCTATCACGAAATGGCAGAGTACTACGGAACCGCTGTTATTCCGGCACGGGTGAGAAAGCCCAAAGATAAGCCTAGTGTTGAAGGAACAGTTGGCATCATATCTACCTGGATTATTGCAGCTCTCCGTCGCCAACAATTCTTTTCTCTGGCGGAGCTTAATAGGGCGATTCGCGAAAAACTTGAGGTATTTAACCGAAAACCCTTTCAGAAAAGACCTGGTAGCCGCCAGACAGTGTTTCTAGAAGAAAAGGCACTACTACTGCCCCTTCCTGCTGCTCCCTATGAATTAGCAGTTTGGAAGGTTGCAACCGTTCAATTTAACTACCATATTTCTGTGGACAAGATGCACTACAGCGTTCCTTATGAATACATCAAACACAAGGTCGATGTCCGAATAACCCGTAATGTAGTCGAAGTATTTTTTAATAATCATCGGATTTGCTCACATTCTCGATTGCACGGTCGTCCTGGCCAATATAGTATGGTCACGGAGCATATGCCGGAAGACCATCAAAAGTACACTGCCTGGAATGCAGAACGCTTCATATCCTGGGCTAAAAGCATCGGGGAAAACACCACTGTCGTTGTCAAAGCGATCTTATCCTCTCATCGTATAGAACAACAAGGGTATAAAAGCTGCATGGGCTTACTCAAGATAGCCGACAAATACTCGGTTAGCCGCTTAGAGGCAGCCTGTAAAAAAGCACTCTCCTACACGCCAAACCCAAGCTACAAAAGCATTCAAACTATTATCCAAACGGGCCAAGATAAAATCACCAAAGAGGAACCGGTTAACCCTGAAAATTCCTCCAGCTTTGGCTTTACCCGAGGCGCAGACTACTATGGGAGGAATTCATAATGGTTAACGAAACAACGATTGGCAAACTCAACGAAATGCGGCTCACCTCTATGGCGGAATCATTTCGGCAACAAATACAAGACCCAACCTTTAATGAATTATGCTTTGAGGAACGATTTGGACTCATGGTTGATACGGAATGGGCTAGGCGTAAGAACAACAAACTTACAAGGCTGATCCGTAAAGCAGACCTTTACTTTAATCAAGCGTGTATTGAAGACATTGAGTATCATGCAGATAGAAAATTGGACAAAACCCAAATTACTCGGTTATCTACATGTACTTACATCCAAGAGAAACACAACATTATCTTCCTTGGGGCATCCGGAGCAGGAAAGACATACCTTAGCTGTGCATTTGGCATTGCAGCCTGCCGTAACTTCTATACTGTGAAGTACATTCGCTTACCTGATTTGCTGAATGAATTAGCCGTGGCAAGAGGAGAAGGCGTCTACAAGAAAGTTATGAAACAATACAAGCACGTCAGTCTGCTCATTTTAGATGAATGGTTGCTTGTTCCGCTGACCAATAGTGAAGCCCGAGATGTCTTGGAAATCGTTGAAGCAAGACACAAAAAAGGGTCAACTATTTTCAGTTCTCAATTTTCCCCCGCAGGTTGGCATGGCAAGATTGGAGAAGGTACTTTAGCCGATGCTATTCTAGATAGAATTGTCCATGATTCCTACACGATCTTGATTGATGGTGAAGATTCCATGCGCAAGCGCAAAGGAATACAAGAATAACTATCACGTTAAATACTCTTACTCCAGAGGGCTGTGGATAGTGCCGCCTTGTGGACAACCCTACGCTTAATCGCTTCGGGTTGACCACAAGGCTTGGATAAGCACTTTGGGGTCATTCTTAAAAGAGCTTATCCACACTCTCCACAGCCTCGGCTACACCGCTGCTATCTTATCCTGCCCGCATCAATTATTGGTGTCATATGAATGTTTATTAAAGCGAGCTGTAGATGGCTTAACCTCCGGAAGGGTGGCTCTAATTTCCCGGCGAGGTGGCTCAGTCACTACCGGAACACCGGCTCTACAAAGCCGTAATATTCACTTTTGGAGTGGTGTATCCTTTCTGCTAGTAGCAGTTGCTTATATTATACTTTTGATAAATGATCCGCATGATTTGAATACTGTAAGCAATGTTAAAAGTATCTTCTTCACTATTTTATGTGTACTATTTGGTGTCAGTCAGGTATATAGAGGTCTGGATAGTAAGCGTACTAAAGAAGATGAGCAAAATGCCGATGAAAGAAGAAAATTAGTTACCCTCAAGGCTGAAAGCAGTGCTTTTAAAATCACCTTTAATTTATTTCTTGTACTGACTGCGTTATTGATGGTTGCCATAGGAGTCATAAAATATAATGGCTTAACGGATGCAACAATATATAATGGCTTACTAGGGATTTTTGTAGGAGTGGCAATTGTGCCTTCTATTATGGTTATTGCTTCTATAGGTGCTAATATTTATCATGATAAACGCACTTAACTATATATTGAGACGCTTACCCTTTAATTTAATCTTAAGGGGTAAGCGTCTTATTATATGACCTTATTACTTTATTAAACTATTCGACGTTTTTCTCAAACTTTTTGATTTCTCACATTCCAGGTGCATATTTATTCATAATTTTAGTTACAGTATTTATCATCCAGTTACAACATTTATTTTGTAGATACAGTATTTTTTTACTAGTACCAGTATTTTTTTGGACCACAACAACACCTGTTTTGGTTTAAAATAGTCGGTAACAGAATGGCCCTCGAACCCGCATTCTACCGTTGGCCTCTTAACTGTCATTTTAGTTGAAGTCGGTAAAAAACAGCTCGACACTATCCTTTTTCTTACTTTTTTCGATTAATAAAGTCGGTAAAATAATTAGATAGTTTTGGGCTTTTGGTTTAATAAAGTCGGTAAAAGATTTAAGTCCATATATACCCTATTGGTTACTCACCAGTTACCTCGTAATATCTATCAATCAAAAAAACAATATTACTGCCAGCCAAATTTATTGCTAATGAGGCATAACTTCTTTCGACTTCATTAATTGTCGAGCCATCACCATGTCCCGATTGATTATTTCTGATAGAATTTACGCCTGATGACAAGATTGAGTTTAGGCTACTATACATATTATCTAGAAACGCATCAAAAATATGATTGTTTTTAAGTAATGCCAATAAAGAAGGAATATTTGCCCCTCTTACATATGCAACTTCAAGTTTGTCTAATATTGATTTAATTGTACTTTCATAGGCTTTACAGGATTCTAGAATTGCGTTCTCGTTGTCACCCTTAGTATAAAAATCGATTGCCTTAGTGAATTCCTCTAACGCCCCCTTAAAATCCTCATTTGCTAATAAAGTTAATGGTTTGACTACGACTTCTTGATGTAAGAAATCTGATTCTTTAGTTACAATTACATCGTTTTCTACTTGGAACCCTAATTTATTATGTTGGAATGTTTCATTTAAGCTTTTAATAAAATAATTTTTATAATTGGTTAGTTGTTGTATTTCACTGTAACGTGTGAGCGTAAGTATTTCAGAATTAAAATTTGCAATTAAAATGTCTAAAAAATCTAATACATCTTCTATCTCATAATTCATTAATAGGTCATTTAAATCCACCAAACATTGCCTGTAACCATTACCGTAATATGGTCTTCCAAAAAGAATATAATTCTTTAAGGCTTCTGAGAGAAAAAATCTTTTTGTTTCACAAAAATCGGTTAATGTTGGCTCTAAAATTTCATCTGTTAGTTTCGAAAATAACATTGTAAAAGAATCAACTATTTCCGTATCGTCTT
>DAIAOV010000015.1:0-35140 GCA_027437055.1 Legionella sp.
AGAGTTCGAGTGTCATGTCGAAGTAATGCATATTGGGCTGCCGGCAATAACTGACGAGTATACGCTTCACCCAAACGCAACATGTGTTGTTGTAAGTCTTTACCAAATTGGCCGTTATAAAAGACGGCAAAAAGCACAGCAACTAAAAAAGCAGGAATGAGTGTAGTGATTCTAAGCTGATATTTTATACCAATACTTTTCAAGATAACTCCCGATTATGTTAATTCAGCGGTTGAATCTTTGCGTTGCTGGTAAACTGGGCTATTATAGCCCGATTATTTTATTCCTTACAACGGAAAATACTATGACTGTTAGAACTCGATTTGCGCCAAGCCCCACTGGATTTTTACATGTTGGGGGAGTACGAACTGCTTTATTTTCATGGCTTTATGCTAAGCGTCATAAAGGACAATTTGTCCTTCGTATAGAAGATACTGACAGAGAGCGTTCAACGCAAGAGTCTGTACAAGCCATTATTGATGGTATGTCTTGGTTAGGCTTGGATTGTGATGAAGGTCCATTTTATCAAACAGAACGATATCATCGTTATAATGAGGTCGCACAACAATTCTTAGAGCAAGGTAAGGCATATCGCTGTGAATGCAGTAAAGAGCGTCTGGAAGCATTACGCGAAGCTCAGTTAAATGCTAAAGAAAAACCGAGATATGATGGACATTGCCGTAATAAGAATTTACCAGCGGGCAATACGCCTTTTGTGATTCGCTTTAAAAATCCTGAGCAGGGTACTGTAAGTTTTCATGATGAAGTTTATGGTGATATTCACGTAGAAAATAGTGAGCTCGATGATTTGATTTTGGTTCGCTCTGATGGGCATCCAACCTATAATTTTGCTGTGGTTATTGATGATATCGATATGAAGATTACTCATGTCATTCGTGGTGATGATCACATTAATAACACCCCAAGACAAATTAATTTATTTTACGCGTTAAATGCACCTACTCCTGTTTTTGCTCATTTACCTATGATTTTAGGAGATGATGGTAAACGTCTGTCCAAAAGACATGGAGCCGTCAGCGTACTACAGTTTAAAGAGTTAGGAGTTTTGCCTCATGCGTTATTAAATTATTTGGTACGTTTAGGATGGTCGCATGGCGATCAAGAAATTTTCAGTGTAGATGAGATGATAGCTCATTTTGATCTAGGGCACGTTAGCAGAGGTGTCTCTAGTTTTAATTACGATAAATTGTATTGGCTAAATCAACACTATCAAAAAAATAATTCACCAGAATCAGTAGCAGATGCGTTACGTTGGCATTTTGAACAAGCAGGTATCGATCTGAGTAAGGGACCTGCATTGAAGGATTTGGTGGCAACTCAAGCAGAGCGATGCAAGACTTTGGCAGAAATATGTCAGATGAGTCAGTATTTTTATTCAGACTCTATTGAATATGATGAAGATGCAGTAAAAAAACATTTGCGCCCAGTGGTTTTGGAGCCTTTGCTTGCTTTGTATGAGCGTTTGCAGAATGTTGCAGAGTGGCAAAACGATGTAATACAAGAATGTATTAATGATGTTAGCGCTCAATTTGATATAAATATGGGGAAAATTGCTCAACCTTTACGAGTAGCTGTCACTGGCTCAAGCATGTCTCCTTCTATTGATATGACATTATTCCTGTTAGGTAAACAAAGAGTATTAACTCGTCTTTCTGTAGCATTGGAGAAGATCAAGGCGAGAGCCGCCAACGCACAATAATTTATTAGCTGTAGCTCGGACAACCAATTGCCTAATGGCGCTACCTTAAGGCTTTCACCTTAATCACTACGTCCCTCGGCTTGTCCGAGGGATCCAGAAATCTCGTGCCTAAACTGAATTTATTACCTGTATTGTAAAAGCAATCCCGTATTACGGCTTTTGCCTAATCTGGCTATGAGCTGATTTCTCATTGAGTTTCATAAATGAACCATTTCTTGATCTAAATCAAATCAGTTTGGTGATAATGTTCTTATAATATGAATACTTCTTGTCTTAATTTCAAATAACAAATAACCTTTATGGAGGGGTTTAATATGCTTTCATTTCCGAGGGAGTTTTATAAGCTTTCATTTGATAAATGTTCCCAGGAAGCTACTCTAATGGGATTAACCAGTGTAAATGGCGAAAGATTCCGCTCTTTAGTTTACAAAATACATAGAGATGCAGTTCGTCTTGACATGGGACATAATTTTTTAGGTGATAGAGCGACTAGTGAAGTGCAAGCCGCATTAGAGTGCTTAAATGATAAGATAAAATTTATTACCTTGCGCGGTAATCTGTTAGGGAAGAAATCAGGAAAGGATATGTCGCTTATTTGCTCTTCATTCAAACATGTTACCCATTTAGAGTTAAGTTTTAATGATCTCTGTTCTACTGATCCCCATATGCAAAGCGATCTAGCTATTGGATTAGGAGGTTTGGCTTCAACCCCAATCGTTTGGCTGAGTCTCGATTCTAATAGGTTAGGTTATTTAGGCGATGAGCTACTCATAAGTACAATTGCGTCACTCACGAGTTTGAAATCCTTGAATATAAGCTATAACAACTTGAATCTGAAGAGTGAAGGCATTCTAGAGTCGATGTGTTCTTCTGTACCTAGTAACCTAGAGCATCTGGATATAAGCAACAATCATTTGGGCAGTAAAATTAAAGTAATTAAGAAATTACCTGGAAATATCAATTCCTTAAATATTAGTGATAATGCAATCAATCAATTATCTGTGGAGGAAATCAAGGAGCTGCGCGATTCATTAACTCATTTGCAAATACTTTATATTAGTTATGACGAGTTTAAAATGATGAGCTCAAAGCAAAAAAATGCGTTAAACCCTATTCTTGCAGCCATAAATAAAGTTATTTTTTTGGACTCATCTGGGAAAGAAGTTAGCCTAGAGCCGTTGTCTTTATCAACCAATTCGTTAGTTTTTTTCGTGCGAAGTAATGATAGGAAAGAACAGATTGTTGAGAGCTCTAATTCTAATCAGCTACGAAAATAGATTTGTTTATAGCAGCATGTCTCGGAGGAGCTAGCCCTAAAGATCGCATTTTATAAAACTATAAGGAAACCGTCATGAATGCTAAGAAAGGATTCATGACGGTTATTACTTAATCTTGATTCTTACGTCGAATTGAGGTTGTTTATTATTTTATATTAAAGGTAGACTCATCTTGTTCTGCAAAAGAAAAAGCTACATCGGGATGAAAGGGTATACGATTATTATTAAATAATGTTGATACAGAACTCATCTGACTTATGATTGAGTCAATTCTAGTCTGAGTCAGGAACTGGGCTATACCCTTGTGTTCGAAGTCTTGGGCATGCTTTATAGCTGTTTGTCTGGGTATTCCCCATGCAAATGGGTCAATTAGCGCAGAATAATCTAGTTCTATTGTTAATAATCCTTTTCTTTGCTGCTCAGTAAGTATTGCAAACATAGATTGAATCTTATCAAGAGCACCGTTTTGTACTGCGATAGCAAATTCTTGAAGTGCAGCAATAGATAAATCGAATTGTTGCATTTGTTCTTGATATAAGATGTGAGTTACCCCTGTATCTTGAAAACTGTATTTATTGGTCATTATTTGCTCATTTTAATCAATCGGATGGAGAATTTTATCATTTTATTCTTAAGGGTATATTAGCTATGATAAATCAGGCTTCAAATTGTTTTATTTGCTTTCATAAATAGATGTTTGGGTGAACACTTACGATGTTTTGTCTGGCTATGGGCTATTTGTAGCTCGATACTATTGAGGCATTTGAGAATGTAATTTTATACTCTTTATTAATATTATTTTAATAAAGTTGTAGTATAGTGATAAATATTTATCCATAGGGTACTCTATGCCTCGCCTTGATAAACCTAAAATTAGTCTACCAGACATTACTATTAATAAAGACAAAGATAAATTATTTATTGCTATTTGTAAGAAAGAAGGACATTCATTTGTCATGGCAGGAATTTATGACAAAAACAATAAAGTGAAACATGTGCTTTATCGTGTTGGTAAGATGTTTGTTGTTGAAAAACGACCTGAAGATAGAGGATTTTTTTCTTCTCTTGGTCGATTATGGCAAGCATTGTTTGGTGAGGCTGAAGCGAAACTTAATGATGAAGGGGTTTTTAGAGAAGACTTTGACCCGACTCCAATCAGCTATCAAGCATATGAACTGAGCTATGGCCAATACAAGGAGTTTATCCAGATTTTGGAAGGTTTACAAACTGAAGAGAATGAATTTAATGTTTTTAAACCTGTAGAAGAAAATGGCTGCGAAGTAACGTTAAAATTAACCAGTCAACCAGTTTTGGGTGCTAAAGTAAATGTAGAGGAGTTAAAATCTAATACGTGTACACTGAGTATTGATAATAATTGTCGCCATTCAGCAATAAAAATGATAGAAGAGACGACTCATACTCCCTTGCCTTCCCTTGTATCAACTAATTTTTCTACTGATTTACCTTACACAACACAATTAGAATATGGTAGCCCTAGCCTGGATATTCCTTTTTATGTATTACCTATACCACCCACCGCTTATCCTGAATTAAGTGAACACAAAAGAAAAATTTTGTCTGAGTTATATGAGCATATGGAGCATATGTTATTAATTGCCCCACATTCCACTAAAACTCAGGGAAAGTTTCAGTGTTTGAAAGACTACTATGTTCAAATGGCAGGCCCGAAAAAAGATCTGTCCTTAAGCGAATTATTGCTCGATATTCAGGGTTGGAGAGAGCAACATCAAGCCACTATAAATGTATTAAGAGAAAGAACTATTTGGGATGATATTCTTGGATTCTTTTCCTTACAAAGAAAGTCAAAAACAGAAATGTTGTTTGATAGAATAGAGGAAGATATACAACAAGCGAAGCCATAGTGGATGGGGCCAATTGTCGATATCCTCTAATTAACTATTGTCATAAAAAAAATTTTGATGCATGGTAATAAGAATTAAATATTGTTCTATCGATTCTATCATTAAGTTAAGGAAAAACGGTTTCATCTGTTCTCGTGGAGTTAAGGCAGGGAGTGGCTCCAGTGAATAAGCAATAAATGATAATTGGAGAATCAATGATGGATAAGTTTAAAGGCGGTTTGAATTTAAAATTTGTTAATAATTCAGAGTTCGAATCTTCAGACCATATCCCTCAATCAGAACAGGCTCCTATTATAGCACGTAATGCTTTGCGCTTATTAATGATGGGATGGCCGTCTGAATCATGGAAACAACTCCTCTCTTGGCCTGTTTTAAAAGCAATTTTGGCTTATCGTGATCCAGTATTATTAAAAGAATTTCGTTTTGCTTTTCAGCAAGGATTTGAGCTGCTCTTTACTCAATTACTGGAGCAAAAATTAAATGCAGAACAAAACGAACAAGTCCAACTTTACTTGAGCAATTGCCTTAGCTTATTACCTTACTCTGATTTAACTCCTTATGAGTCCATTAAGATCCCTCAAAATATTAATAATGAGTGGGTACTCGTTGAGTACCAAGTCACACCGATTGAATTGACCCCGACAACAGGATTTAAGAGTTATTTTATTCAAGATAGAGATCGTGTTTTTGCGTATGGTCTTGAGCCTATGAGTCACTTAGATGCCCAGTCTCATTTGATCTTTATGGGGACTACTTATCCTGCAGGACAGGGCTTTGTTCCACAAATTAAAACGGATCTGAAAGGATTTGAGACTGTTGGTAAATCTTTGTATGAAAGTGGTGAAGAAAGAATTAAACAATGGTTATTGACACAAGAAAATAAGGTACATGTGTGTGGTGTAAGTCTTGGTGGCTCCTTAAGTTTGCTTCTTGCATTACATATGGGGCAATACCTACACCGAGTCGATGCGTTAAACCCTGCGGGTTTACACGATGGCGGGTATAAAAGTCATTATGATCAATGGGATAATTTGGATGTCAAGCCACAAGTGGTGGTTCAAAAGCAAGCTAATGATCCAGTGTCTTTTTTTGGCGTATGGAAAAAAGGTTGGCAAATTTTATGGGTAAACCCACCGCAGGATAAGAAGGGCCCTAATGCTTTATGCGATCATTTTATGAATTATGCTGGTTTTGCGGAAACCGAGTTTACCTATACCGATCCTGAACGTCAGAATGCAAAAAGGGGATTGCGCAATTTTTGGATTTATTCTGTGGGACGAAGCGTTATTTATTATTCCGCCATTGTTCCCTATAGCTATGTGATTCGTCCTTTTTTCTATTTTGCTGCGACACATTGGCAAGTAAGCTTTTTAGGGCTTCTGTCCTTAGTTGGTTTTGGTGTTTTGACCGCGCTGACTGTTTTAGGGATTTTACCATTAGTTGCTTTATTAGGTACCTTAATTACCTCTGTAGTTATCTCCGGTATTTTTATTGCCTCTAAGTTATACAATTTATGTTTTCAAGAGGCTAAAGAGCCAGAGGCAACCTTCGCCAGTCTTCATGACCCATCCTTGCCACGAAATCCTTCTATGGATATTTACAATAAAGACAATTCGATGGAAGTGGAACTGACTTATAAGGACATTAATACTTATTATAAAGTGATGCGTTGTCTTGTAAAACAGAAAGAGTTTTTACCTAATGATGAGCCATCAAAGCAATTTGCTCATGGCCTCTCTAAAAAAGAGTTGTTACTCGCCAGTGAAAAAAATGAAAATCAAGACAAGGTTATTCGTATTACTGCAACGAAAGCCAAAGCAGCGCATATTCGCCATGTTCTGACTTTAGTTGAACGATTAGGAAGTGAAAATACACAAGTATTGAAAGAAGAAGTAGAGAAGGAGTACAAAGCTTATTGTATTGGTAAATCTAATTGATAGACTTGCAATTTTTTTCTTATTGAGTACACTTTATTAAGTGTGGGTCGTTAGCTCAGCTGGTAGAGCAGGAGACTCTTAATCTCTTGGTCATAGGTTCGATCCCTATACGGCCTACCATTCTCAATTACATTAATTTATGATTCGCAATATATCTCAAATTGTATAAAATATAGCACCTATTATCTTTTTTCGAGTAGTCCAGTGCATCATTACCAAGATTTAATTACTATTTTTAATGATTGTTTTGCCTCCACCTATAATACACGATTAATCAAAGGGGATGATGAGCCTATTTATCTTCCTGCTGAAGGCGAACGTTATTATAACGCTCTATTTTTTGCTCATGGCTTTTTTAGTAGTGCTTTGCATGAATGTTCTCATTGGTTGATTGCTGGTAAGGAGCGAAGAAAATTAGTTGATTTTGGCTATTGGTATATGCCTGATGGTCGTAATGCGGAGCAACAGGCATTGTTTCAACAAGTTGAAGTGAAACCTCAGTCTATGGAATGGATATTATCTAAAGCTACAGGGCACAAATTTCGCGTTAGTATTGATAATTTAAATGGTGAGGAGACAGAAGCTGACACGTTTAAAAATGCCATTTATACGCAAGTGGGGCACTACTGTCAGCATGGATTGTCTGAACGTGCTCATCAATTTCGTCTGGCTTTATGTTCTTTTTATAAGCAGTCAGTAGAATTAAAGATTGAGGATTTTGCTTTGGAAGAGCTGTAGGGATAACGTTCGTTTTGCGACATAAAAATTTATAGCGAACTTATGTTAGCTTATATGATGCAACACCACACCCTTTGTCCAATCAAGGTTTACACTGGGAGCAATGTAATTCACTGTCTGCTCAGGATAAATTCCATAACCGTCAACCATTAATGCATAAAAATAAGCAGAAAAGAGACAATAGCCATAGACGTATTCATCATTGGGATATTGGGCATCTAATTTGCTCCATGTTTGATGACAGATTTGGGTGTCTGCTTGTTCTATTAAGCTTTGATTGGTTAATTGGCCATTGGTAAAATTAAATAACTCATTATCAGCGAGGTTAGTTAAGCCACCAATGGTATACCATGAGTCTACAGGATTTGTAGTAAGTACAGGCTGTACGGTTTTATTCACGCCATGCACTGCATTCATTAACGCAGACACTTCTTGTGCACAAGATAAGGCGTTACCTTGTCCTATTTCGCCGTCAGGGAGGGGATAGTTATTAGCAAAACAAGAACTTGAGTTTAAAAATTGATGCGACATTTCAGTTTGACCTAGTCCTAAAAAACTGTGTACAAATAGATTGATATGCTGGCCGTAGAGATCGAGCTCGACTTGAGAGCGCCCGTTAATTTGTTCGTTTTTCTGAATAGGGAAAACAATTTGTACAGAAGCCCCTCCCATGTCCATGACTCCTATGGACTTATTCTGTTCTGATTTTAAGGTACCTAAATGATAATTAACAGAAAGCCAATCATATAAAGCTTCTTCATTACCTGTTATCGTTTTTGCATCAACAAGATGCCATTGATTTTGTTGAGCAAACCAACGCCGCAATTCTTGATAATAAAGTTTCTGTTTCGATGAGGGTAAAAGCCTCATACCTGCTGTAGCGTAAAAATAAACAGGTCCTTGTTGTGAGGGAGCTCCGGCTAATAAAATAGTAAGATAAGCATCAATTGTATTATAATTTGGTTCAATAGTGGCAAAGCCTGGTTTGATTTTTTTAGTCCATACTTCATTGATCTTGGTGGGGGTATTCGTTTCATCCATATCATAAGCATAGATATGAACTCTAGATCCGGTGCTTCCAGCATCAATTACAGTGATGCATTGATGTTTATCACAAGAGGCGTTTTCGGCTGAAACAATGGGAGCAATGATTAATAAGGAAAAGAACAGGATAAGAAAACGAAGCATAATGAAGGACCAATTTCAAAGTTTCACTATGGTACATTGTGTATATTTTATTGTCAATTCAAATTTATTGAAAGCAAAGGTTTTTTTAACAATCACCAAGGCAAATATTTTACTTATTGACTAAAAAATGATAAAATATGTTTTTTTACATCTTGCTTACTTTTAATTCTTATGAAAAACAATGTTAGACTATGCAGATGGACATCAATTTGAGCAATTAATTTTTGGACAAACACATCATGAAATCTCGTGAGTATAGAGGTTCTTTATATGCAATAACATCAGGACTTCTTTATGGTTTTATTGGGTATTTTGGTTTAAGCGCCATGAATGGCAATCTTTCCGCCAGCAACATGCTATTTTGGCGGTTTTTAATTTCCAGCGTTATTATTTTGCTTATTATTCTGCCACAAATAAGACGTATCAATGATTCTTATACGCAAATGTTTGGTGCTTTTGTCAGTGGTGCCTTTTATTACGGCCTCTCAACATTACTTTATTTCTTTGCCAGTCACTATTTAGGTTCGGGACTTTCTATGGTGATATTTTTTACTTATCCCGTCATTATCATGCTACTAAATTATTTTCTGTATGGGCAGGTAATACCCAAGGCTTACTATCTCGCCATTGTGATTTTGTTAACTGGTATGGTGTTATTAGTTGATATGAAAGAGATGGCTTTTGATTTGACTGGTATTTTCTTAGGCTTAACTTCAGCATTGTTCTATGCGGGTTATATTATGTTTAGTAAGAAAAACCCAGTGTCCCCTAATGTGTCCACATTGATGGTTAGTCTTGGCTGTATGACGACTAGCTTTTTAGTGGCAGTCTTTACTAATACCTTAACAATCCCCACTTCAGTTGAGGTATGGTTTAATTTATTTGGGATAGGGATAGTGGCCACGGTGTTGCCTATTCTATTGATGCTGCATAGCTTGAAATATATTAGTTCGGAAAAAGCATCAATCCTATCTGTTTTAGAGCCTGTATTTGTTGTGATATTGGGCGTACTTTTATTGAATGAAGAATTAGAGTCTTGGCATGCATTAGGTGTTGTTTTTGTGCTAGCAGGGGCATTGATTACTTTATTTAGTCATAAGATAAGCGCATCTCAGAAGCTTTTAGCAGAGCAAGCGAAGTGACTTCGTAACGGTTCAGACAATGGCATCAATCTACTCTATTGCAGATGAATTTAACCAGTGATAAATCATTTCATGGTCGGCGATGTTGAGTAAGGCTGGTGCATGTCCTGCATCTTCTATTTCACGCACTTCAATTTTGGGGTTTATTCGATACATTTTTTTTATAATTGCAGGGGTAAGTAATTCAGAGCGTTTGCCCCTGATGACTAAAATAGGACAAGAAATTTTTTCCCATACTGGCCAAAGATCAATATCATAGAGTATTCCTTCTAGTGCTTTGTGAGGGTGATGAAAAAGCTCCATGACAATTTGCATTGTTGATTTGGGGCTTTTAATTGCAGGATCTGATTTTGATTCAAACAGATTAGGTTGCCGTTGTATAATGCTATTCTTTGTAAAGTTATCCCATTGTTCTTCGCTTAATTGACCAAATTCAGTGTAGTTTTTTTTGTAATATTGTTTTGCTTCTTCTACACTTTTGAATTCGGGTTCATTACCTATATATTTCGCTAATTTCCGCAAGGCATGGATTGGAATTTGTGGGCCAACATCATTTAATATTAATCTTTTGATAGGGGAGTTAGGTTGTGCGGATAACATCATTCCTATCATGCCACCCATTGAGGTACCTATCCAATCAATGGATTTAGCTCCAGTTCGGGCGATGAGGGTATTCATATCCGCCATGTATTGATTGAAATTGTAGTGCTGTGCTTGTTTGAGCCAAGAACTATCGCCGCGTCCGACAACATCAGGACAAAAAACATGGCAACCTTGCTGACTAAGATATTGGGCTAAAGTATCAAAGTCACGGCCGTTACGAGAGTAACCATGCACGCAAATTACTGTGGGCAATTGTTCCGAAGGGATTCCCCATTCAGTGTACACTACGTTGTGGAATCCCTCTTCAGAAAGCCCAAGAACACTATTTTTTTTCATTATTAGGCTTCTATAAATTCAATTTAGTACCAATTACCTACACCGCCGCATCCACAGCAGCTATCGCCACAGATACTACTGCTACAACCACCATTGCTACAGCAGCTGCTAAGTAATGAAGAGGCGGCAACGACCATTAAGACCAGTATTATTTTTTTCATTGGCTGTCCTTGTCATGTTGTGTACTTTAAATATACTATATGACGATCAAATTATCCAATAAGTTCATTGTATTGACTTTTTGCTCTTTGTAGATGACGGTAGATGTTCTTAGAGTTGATGCAAATTCTATCTTGGTTCATATCTGCGATACTTTATTTATTTTCTAAAAATGCACAACAGAGTCAAATAAGCTATACTTCAAAATAAATTTACTTAGGTAAAAAGAGATGCAAATACCTTATCCCCTAATTCTTTTTATCTTAAAGGCACTAAAATTCTTAGTTTGGTGCTTGATACTTGCGATATTTTTGGGAGCTGTTGCTCCTTATATTAGCAACTTATCATCTTTCTCTTATTTAACACCATTACTTGACATGGACGAAGCAATTAATGAGTTTATAAAATATTATCTTCCCACAAGGATAGGTGGCGTTGATGTTTCAAGATGGATTCCAATTGTTGGCTTATTAATTGTCTCTTCTGTTATTTCTGAATACATTTTTGCTGTGGAAAAAGCAAAAATAAAAGTTAAGTTAAAAGAGTTTGAAAATAAATCAATAACCGTAGAACAACAAACTTTAGTGAGACAGATGGAAGAAACCATTGATGACTCAAATAAGTTTAATGAAAAAAGCAGGCAACAGTTACTGAAAGAGTTTGCCCAACTGAAAAAAGAACTTGAAAAAACGGGAAGAGATCTCTCATTTTTAGCAATCGATGTAGTTGATTCCACAAACATGAAGCTTGGGGAAGAACCTGTCATTATTGAGCATGATTTTAATCAATATCGCGATTTCATTACATGTAAGTTTAAGGATCATGGCTATATTAAAGCATCATGGACGCCTGATGGTGTCATGGCTTGCTTTAATACAACCGAACAGGCCATTGCAGCTGCAAAAGACATACTATCAAGTCTCCCTGATTTTAATAAATCAACTAAAATGATGAAACGGGACTTTCATGTTCGTTGTGGCATAAATACTGGTTTTGTGTATTATGATTTATCCACTCCATTAGAAGAATTTAGCGACAGAGTCATTGATATTGCGGGACATATGCAAAAACATGCTCCAGTTGATGCGGTGCTTATCGCTAAAGACATCGTTAAACCCATCGATTCTTATGAAATATTTGAGTCGACCAAAAATATAGTCGATGGGCTTGAAGTATGTGAGTGGCGCTCCGAAAAGTAATAAAAGAGAGGTTAGGCTGGGAGCCTGATAAAAAGGAACGTTTCCTGAGATGCGCAAAAGAGCTATTTTTTACTTATTATCTGATGATGCATATAATAAATTTGAAAAACTTTACCATTATTATCGCCAAAATGGGGCTTCAGCTTACGCGACTTTTTACATTATTTTATTCAAAATAATCATTTCGATACTTTTTCGACTAGAATCACCTTGTTGGCAATGGGTACGGGCGAATCATTTTTATTTTTTTCCTCATATTTCACGTGAGTGTCCTCGTTCAGGGGATATTTTTCGTTATATTTTACGAAGTATATGGCTCATTTTTTTCTATCCAGAACCCAAAACAAGAACTATTGAAAATATAAAGAATTTTTTTAACAAGGGTCTTAATTTTGGTTACTCTAAAATTGAAAGATTTTTAAAAAAATATGAGCTTAATATAGCGTCACAACAAATCGTACAGAATTTTGAAAAAAGAAATTACATCACAAGCCGCCTCCTTTTTATCATCTTAAGTTTTTTTGCGGTAATCTTATTATTAATTAGTATTACCCAACCTTTTAAGCCACCAGCACAATTTATTTTTGTAATAGTTCTGTGGGGAATGGCTATGAGCATTCGCCACATTCCAGGGCATGTGAGTACCATATTTTTAATTGCACTTTCTATAATAGCGTCTTGTCGTTATCTTTGGTGGCGATATACATACACATTAATATGGGATGATGCTCAAAGTGAACTATTTGGAAATTTACTTATCCTCGCTGAAACATATGTTTGGTTGGTTATGGTGTTGGGATATTTTCAAACTATTTGGCCATTACATCGTGATCCCGTGGCTCTGCCTGAAAACAGTTCTACTTGGCCTACAGTAGATATTATGATTACAACCTATAATGAAGATTTGAGCATAATTAAACCGGGGATTTACTCAGCGCTAGGTTTAGATTGGCCCAAGGAAAAACTTAATATTTACATTCTTGATGATGGGAATCGACCGCAGTTTAAAGAATTTGCAGATATGGTTGGAGTGAATTACATAGCACGGCCTACGCATGAGCATGCAAAGGCAGGCAATATCAATTACGCATTGCACCATTCAAAGGGGGAGCTAGTAGCTATTTTTGATTGTGATTATGTGATTACCAATCCCTTCTTGAAACTAACCGTAGGTTGGTTTTTAAAAGATCCCCAACTTGCTATCTTACAAACGCCACATCATTTTTTCTCCCCGGATCCTTTTGAACGTAACTTGAAATTTTTTAGAAAAGTACCCAATGAAAGTGCATTATTTTATGGAGTAGTACAAGATGGTAATGACACTTGGAATGCAACTTTTTTTTGTGGATCAGCGGGTATTATGCGTCGTTCTGCGCTGGAAAAAATTGGAGGTTTATCTGTAGAAAGTGTTACTGAAGATGCATATACCTCATTACGCTTACAGAGACAAGGTTATAATTCTGCTTATATCCGTATTCCATTAGCGGCGGGGTTAGCCACTGAAAGTTTGTCTGGTCTTCTAATCCAACGTAAGCGTTGGGCTCGTGGGATGGCACAGATTTTTCGTATGGATAATCCTTTATTTGGTAAGGGGTTAAAATTAGGTCAGCGTATTTGTTATTTCAACTCTATGTTGCATTTTTTTTCTGGTGTTCCTCGTTTAATCTTTTATATTACACCCGCTTCATTTTTGATTTTAAATGCCTATGTGGTCTATGCTCCTGGGATAATGATCTTGCTTTATGCTATACCTCATTTAGTCCATGCAGTTTTGACAAATGATCGTATTCAAGGGAGATACCGGCATTTTTTATGGAATGAAATATATGAGACAGTAATGGCCTGGTATATCGCAATACCCACAATACAGGCATTAATTAACCCATATAAATATAGTAGATTTAATGTCACACCTAAGGGGGAAGAAATTACAAAAGAATATGTTGATTGGAGAAGTGCACGCCCATATCTCTTTGTATTATGTATTAACATTGCTGGTCTATTTGCTGCATGTTATCGCCTAGCTGTTGACCCAGCCCATACAATTATAGCGGTGCTCATCACTACATTTTGGACCTTCTACAATATCGTTATTTTAGGCGGTGCACTGGGCGTAAGCATTGAAACGATACAAAAACGTAGATCACCTCGAGTAAATATTATGATGCCTGCAGAAATCAGGATCTCTGATGGGAATGTTTATTCTTGTACCTTGAAAGATTATTCTGACAGAGGGGTAGGAATACAAATAGAAAATACTGATTTGCTTAAAGCAGAGAAGAGCATTACCCTATTACTGAAGAAACGCCACAGCGAATTTGCTTTTCCCGGAAAGATCATGTACATAATGAATGATAATGTAGGCATCAGCTTACATGAACTTTCTCTCGAGCAAAATATTGAATTTATCCAATGCACATTTGCACGTGCAGAAATTTGGTCACAGTGGCAAGAAGAGATTCGTGAAGAGAAACCACTACAAAGCATAAGTAATGTATTCGTATTTGATCTTCGTAGTTATTTTAATATCATAAAATACACACCTCCAGTTATCCGTCATGTATTATTGGGAATTGCTGAGGTAGTGATTTTTATAGGATCATTAATTCCTTATAAGCGGAGATTAAAATAGAAAGTAACAGTTCATTGTTTGAATTGGAGTCATGTTTAAAAAACTAACGGATGAATCATGAAAATAAAAAAAACAATAATAACTTTATTAATTTTAAAGTTAATAAGTTTTTACCTATACGCTGCTCCTGTGATTCCAACACCATCTGCTCAGACGAAGGGGACTGAGTTACCGACT
Source organism: Legionella sp. (assembly GCA_027437055.1). Lineage (GTDB taxonomy): Bacteria > Pseudomonadota > Gammaproteobacteria > Legionellales > Legionellaceae > Legionella. The sequence goes on from DAIAOV010000015.1 coordinate 14,992, forward strand.
TTAACTGCTGCTCCAAACCGAAAAATTCAATTATTTTTTAATAACATGGAACAACAAAAATCAAACTTCACCTTAACTAATTTCTCCACTGGTAAATATATAGAATTTGGTGTACGTAAAGATGAATTGGTAACTCAGGCGGTATTGCATTTACAATTTACTCCCTCACCAGCATTGATTCCTTTATTGTCACAGTTAAAGATTTATATTAATGATCAAATTATCAATGTCCAATCGATTAATGAGCAACAGTTAGGCAAACTAAATTCCGTAGATGTACCTATAGACCCACGATTTATCAATGATTTTAATCGTATCAGGTTAGAATTTATTGGTCATTACAAAGCTGTTTGTGAAAATCCATCGAATAGTTCCGTGTGGTTGGAGGTAGATAAAAACAGTTATCTTGATTTGACTTTGCAAACCTTGCTCCTGGAAAATAATCTCACCTATTTTCCAGAACCTTTTTTTGATCGCCTGGATCAAAATCCATTATCTCTACCTATGGTCTTTGCCGATCAACCTGATTTGCAACAGCAACGCGCCGCAGCAATACTAGCATCATGGTTTGGAAGTAAAGCATTGTGGCGGGGGGCATCATTCCCAGTATTGTTTAATAATTTACCTACAAGTAATGCTGTTGTATTCGCTACGAATGGACAAAGACCTGATTTCTTGAAAAACCATAAAACAGTAAATGCTCCTACAATAGAAATGATCAGTCATCCTGATAACCCCTATATCAAGTTATTGTTGATTTTGGGTCGAGATGATCACGATTTACTGATGGCCGTCCGGGGAGTTGCGCAAGGTAATATTCTTTTTCGTGGGCCAAGCGTCATTGTAGATAACGTACGGATGTTAAAACCGCGCACACCTTATGATGCGCCCAATTGGATTCCTACGGACAGGCCAGTAACGTTTGCACAATTAGAAGAGTTTGGTGAGCAATTGCAAACAAAAGGGTATGATCCTCATCCAATTAGGCTTAATTTCAGATTACCTCCTGATTTATTCCTTAACCAGAACCGAGGCATCGATTTACGTTTGACATATCGATACTCAGAACCACCAGAACACAGTATTTCGCAACTTAATATTAGTTTAAATAATTACTTTATAGAAAGTTTTAAATTGGAGCCTCGGAAAACAGATAAAAGTCTTCCAACAACACAACAACTCTTTATTAATGCCACAGAGTTAGGGCTGAATAACCAGCTCACCTTTTTGTTTCAGTATGGAACGCAAATAGGTGGAGATCCATGCACCACTTATAATATAGTAGATAATTTTGCGGTTATTGATGGTACATCAACCATAAATTTCTCCGATTATTCTCATCATATTACAATGCCTAATTTAAATGTTTTTGCCACCTCTGGTTTTCCTTTTAGTATCTTAGCTGATTTATCACAAACCGTCGTGTATGTGAATCAATCTCAACCTGAAGCAGTTTCTACTTTACTTAATGTGATTGGCAATATTGGCGCTGCAACGGGTTATCCAGCTATAGCAATGACTTTGACTAATGACTGGTCTCAGGTCAAAAATAAAGATGCGGATATTTTGATCATAGGAGCGTTACCTGAAGAACTTCGTGATAATAATGATATGAATATATTACTCAATAAAACACGGGATTGGATCAAATCCCCGCTTAATAAAAATAAAATGTCTGACTCCCAACTAAATAATGTTAATGTAGCAGAGAGTAAAACGATAGTCAGTGCCAATGAATCTATTGCTGCAATTTTTGGTATTCAATCACCCTATCATCAAAAGCGTAGTATTGTTGCTTTATTGGCAGAGAACCAACAGGGTTTTGTGCTGCTTAATAATGCATTAGCTGATAAAAAAAATTTAGATAAGATTTTTGGTTCAGTAACAGTAATTCGTAATACTAGGGTGGATAGTTTACGTGTAGGTAATGCGTATTCTTTAGGAAATTTACCAGGATGGCAGAATTTTTGGCTGGCTTTAGAAAAACATCCGATTAAGTTGGCATTAATAGCTCTTTTAGCGGCAATTATAGTCACATTCTTGCTTTGGGTTAGATTGTCAATAATTACTCAACGTCGTTTGAATGGTAATCCTTAGCGTTTTGTTATTCACTATTTTTTGACTGCTATGCCACTATCCTCAGTATCCGCTCCTTCACAGTTGCGGCTCCGATTTATAATTGCGGCCCGGATTATATAACTTCTTATCCGAGCCGCGCACGTCAGTAAGCGGGACACTTTTTTAACGCATTTCATCTTAATTTAATGGCAGTGCGTTATAGGCCGTTGGGATCGTCTTTAGTCATCATACTTTTTGGAGGCAATGCTGTTTTCAGGATGTAGGACAAAATGGGGATGTTTTAATGGCAGAAGAACCTCATAAAAATGAGAAAGTTTTTTATCCCCTCTTGGAGCGAATAGCGCTGCATGAGGTTGGAGTATCGTTGGATCAGCATCTTTAAAGAGTACCTCTTGTAACGCATGGGTTGCGGCAAGTTCGGAATCCGGTATTTTTCTAGCAAAAAGTCCTGTTGTTTTTGTACCGCATTTTTTTAATTCAAATAAACAACTCAATAGTTTGTTTTTGCTCTCTTTTGCATAAGAATTTGGTGTTTTTTTATCAGCATTGGGCGCTTTAATATCAGCTTCTGCTTTTAATAAAAGGAGTACATTAGGGACATTGTCTGCAAGAACGGCCAGATGCAAGGCAGTATTCCCTTGTGCATCTTTAGCACTGTCGACATCATTGATATGAGAAATTAATTGAGCAAAATAGGTAGTCTCTTTTGGTGCAGCAGCAAGCAAAATATGAGCAGGAAGAAGTGCATCAGCGGCTAACATGTTTAATATTCGTCTCACCATCTTATGACGATTTTTATTGATTGCTAATAAAAGGGGGGTATTTCCATTCTGATCTATTATAGTTAAGTCACTAATCACTTGTTTCTTAAAGAGCTTCAGTGTTTCATAACTACCATATTCAGCAACTACATGACTAATACCCGATAATTTAATTTTGTGTTTTTTTACTAAAGGATGAATAAAATTGATTAGCTCTTTATTGTTGCTTGCTATGGCTAAATGCAATGCACTCCAACCCTGATCATCAGTTTGTAAATAACTAGCACCCTTTTCAAGCAAATAGTTAACTAATTGTAAATCACCTCGAATACACGCTACATGCAAAAGCGTTTTACCAGTATTATCGGGTGTATCTAAGGCAAAGCCAGGATGTTTTGCAATAAGTTCTTCTATTTGTTCAAAGGGCAAACATTGAATGGCAACATGGAATTTGGTTATCCTTCTATCTCTTTGTTCTAAATCAGGAACATTGTATAAAAAGTGATGCAAGTTACGCGGTTCTGCACCATGACTCGATAGCAGCGATACCGCTTGCCAATTGCCTATTTGCGCTGCTACCTCTAATGGCGAGAAGCCGTTAGTATTTATTCGTTCCAATAGTGCACTTCGTTGGTCAGTGTCTTCGGGAAGTCTAGTAAGTAAATACTCAAGCCAAATGGGTTTTACATTTCGGGCTGCCATATGAATACTATTTTCATTCAACCTGTTGCATTTACCTAACGTCTTTGCTGATATTGGTGATTCATAGCGTTTAAAAAATTGCTCAGGTGATTGGCAACATCTTATCATCAGTTGTAAGTAGCTTGTTCTATAAACAGAATCTACAGTAATTGTATCAATGGTCCCTATAACACTGTCTAGACTTGTACCAAAATGGATAAGGCGAGTAGAAAACATAAAAAGAGTATCTAAAAAAAATTGATTATCATTTATTTGTGCCCAATCAACTGCTGATAAGTTATTGAGATCAACAGCATTTAATAACCAAATGGCATTTTGAAAGCCCCATTCTATATTTTTTAATTTTTTAATGTTATTTGTTTTAATCCATAAAAAAATATCAATCAGTTGGGATTTTTCTCTTAATTTATCAATCTCCATGGCAAATTTATGGAATCTATTATCGTTTTTTGCTCTCTGATTCCATTGTTTAATATCTCGGTATAAAGGGGCAAGATCTTCACGCTGTAATTCTACTAGTTGTGGCATGATCTCGTCCGGTACTAAAGGAACAGGTGTCGTTTTATTTCCTTCTAATAGGATTTTAATTTCTGTGAGCTGCTTTGGAGTAACTAAGGGAAAATAGCGTCTAACCCAAGATAAAGTATGAGATATGGAGGCAGCATAGTTCATCCAGGGGCTGGTGGCTTTCACTCTTCCCAGTTCAGAGGGTGAACTATAGGTAAAAACTTCTCGTAATAACGCATAAGGCAGATAAGTAGGAGGATTTTTACCCTCTTGGGTATTAGCAGATGTAATAAGATCTTTTGGCATAAGTTGAACCAAATAAAAAAATAAAGGCCAAATTATACACAAAAACAGATGGTTTGTGTTTTTTTAAATCACAATTTTATCCAAATGAAGAGAATTTATCATTAATTTTCTTGAAGTTGTAACCACTGCAGTTTCCATAATTCATACAAATATAATTGGTTATGGTCATTATCTAAATAACGTTGCAAATCGTGGATTGATAGAAAGCGATTATTGGCAATAAGCTTAATAAGCTCAGGAGAAACGCCTTCGACATCCCACTGACAACCATTGATATACAATAGATGTTCTGAGTTTTGCTCATCTGCTTGATAGGCAAATCGGCAACAGGGATCTCTGACTAAACCAGAAGATTGTTGCAGCTCTTCAATAAAGCCAGGTAGCTCAATAAGTTCTTCCTCTTCTAGAGCTAAGGGAAGGTGTTGTTCTGCACTTTGGTCTAGACGAGTGGCAAAACATCCAAACCAGGATTTCATAAGATGTTCATCATTTAATAGTTGTTGTAATAAAGATCGAGCATTTTTCCAGGAAGATTCGGTAAGCTCAGATGTATTTTTTAACTGCGACCAATCAGGATCTTGATATAAAGTCTTAAAATATTCCTTCTCAGATAAATAATCTCCCAAGCTATCCCATAGCTCTTGTCCTTGGTAACTTCTATAGCCAAAAGAGTAAGTCATACAGTCTTCTGAAAAAGCAATGCCATAATGACCTATGTGTGGTGGAAGGTAGAGCATATCTCCTTCTTCAAGAATGAATCGTTCTTCCACATTAAATTCATTCATAATGCGTAATTCGATGTTCTCTATATAGTTACTAGGATTACATTGTTGTGAGGTTAAAGACCATTCGCGTCGTCCTTTAGCCTGGAACAAGAATACATCATAGTTGTCATAGTGAGGTCCCACACTTCCATGAAGAGCCGCGTAACTAATCATAACATCATCGACGCGCCATTGAGGAATGAAATCAAAGTGATTTAATAATTCGTGAACCTCAGGAATAACACGATCCACACCTTGAACGAGCAGTGTCCAATTGGTTTTCTGTAAAGTGGCGAAATCGGCTTCTGTAAAAGGACCTCGTTTTAAATGCCATTGAGGATTAGCATGAGGTGTTTCAATGACAATACGACTTTCTATATCTTCTTCAAGAGCAAGACCTGCAAGTTCATCGGGTGATAAAGGGTTAATAAAATCAGGTAATGCCTGACGGATCACTAGCGGCTTTTTTTGCCAATATTCGCTAAGAAATGTTTTTAAAGTAATGTCATGGAAACGGATCATGAGTTGTTTATGGTGATAATTTAAAAGTGAGTAATTTAAGCATTTTGTGGGTACGATAAGCAACTAATAATTACTTGAAAGTAGAGTGGGCAATAAATTGCCCGCCATTAAGCTCTTCCGTAACTCAACATCTTTTTTTGATTACAGACCCAACCGACAGAAAAATTGAGCATCCTATTTTTTTGAGTCATTGTTGTTCTTTTATTTATGGGCTAAAATAAAACAAAAAGGATGTTTTATTTTCTTGGCGACTTTATTTTATTCTAAATCGCATCTTGGGGGATGTTCTGATGCCTCTCATAAAAGAACAGCTGAATATGACTTTTTTACTTCATAACCTAGAAGAGCTTCTTCCTGAGGTTCAGCAAAATTGCAGTGATTCTGAAGTTAATTGTATTTTAGGCGTATTAAAAATTGAATGTGCGTTTCATAGACTAATGAATGATCCTCTTATTCCTATCGATAGGAAAAAAAACGTGCAGACAATATTAGAGCAGTTTCCATTTGGGGCAATGTATAAAGCATTGGATAAAGCGGATCCACCAAGCGGCAAATTGTGGCTTATTATACAAGCATTTCGGGCAACAGCAGATCAAAACGAATTGAATAGTGTGCCTAGTATCTCTAAGTGGCTGAAAAAATCGAATCGTTCCGCTACATTATTTCATTCTAGCCGACCAAATGGGTTTGAGGTGCTAGATACTTCGTTAAAATTACTCAATATGCGAGTCAAGCGATTAAATAGCGAGGAAAATGTAGATTATGATAGTGAAATCATAAGTCTTCATAATGACTTATTACAGACATATGATGAAATTATTAGGCTAATAAAAAATCCCAATATCAAAGAAAAACGCCTTGATTTATTATGGGGATTGCTTAAAGAAACAGCAGTAGGACTGGGTTACGTTGCCGGACTAGCAGAGCATTTAGATGAGGTCAAAAGAAAATATGTAAAGGATGCCTTAATTGAACAAGATGAGATTACCGGTCGATTTAAATTTCTTGCTATTAGTGGGCATTTTCGTCGTTTCTATGATCAAGCTTTTTTAACGCCTAATCGAGAGAGTAATTTGGAGCAATTGTTAGGAATTCCTGGATTTGATAGTGGATGTTCCATTCAATTGATTGGCAATCAGAATAACCCTACTTATTTGTTAACTTCCTCTTCCACCTCATCATCATCTTCTTCCTCTTCTTCGGAGGAGGATGATGAGGAAAAAAAATGTATTTTCCGACAGCGTTCGCAAGATAAAGAAAATGCTGAGGCAATTAAACTGTTAAAAGATAGGGGATTGGACTTGTTTCTTGTCAAAATATTTTATGTCCAAAAAAGTGTGCTTAAAGGGGATGATGGTTATCTTGAAGTTCTTGAGTATTTAGATGAAGGTAATCTACAAGACATCATTGATAACTCCAAGGACTCTATCTCTTATCGTCGGAAAGCATCACTTAATTATTTATTAGAGTTGTGTGTGATGGTGGATGAATTTACCAAAAGTGGGGTATTTTTCCCAGATTTGAAACCATCCAATTTAATGATCAAACAAGGTCAATTGATAGTTTCGGATCTAAAATCATTTATTCCTTTTAATACACAAACACGTTTAGCACCAACTGCCGTTATGTCGACTAAAATTTACTTGCCTCCTGAGCAAGCAAAACATAAACCTGGCCAAAAGGACAGCAAAGATATTAATGTAGATAGTTACCATAGTTATCAGGTTGGATTGACAATTTATTTGTTTGCTGTTGGTTTAAAGGACAAAGAAGGTGTTTATCAGATTCCACCCGATCCAGATACTGGGCAACGCCAATTTAATTTTGAACATGCTGTGTTTCAAAGCAAGAGAGGGAAAGAGCTGCGTCAGGTTATAGAAGGTTTAACCCATCCTGATGAAAATAAACGAATGAAATTAGGAGACGCTGTCAGTATTTTAAGTAAGTTACTAGGAAGAGATGTGTTACGAGAAAAAATTGAAATGAGAGCAGATACCGGGGCTTATGAAGCAGAGCCTAGCTCTCTAAGAACTTTTTCTTAATGTGTGAAAGGTTTCCTTTAGTCTCAACTGTTTTGTAAAATACGTTCTAACTCTCCTTTTGCTTGGCGTGCGAAATTAATAAGATCTTTTTCTTCCTCAAAAAATTCGAATGATTTAAGCAAGCTGGTTTCATCAAACTTCCGAAAGGCAGATACTTTTTTCTCTGCATCTTCTGCTTTATAACCAAGAAACTTCAATATTTCTTTAGTCATGACTAAAGAGGAATCAAATAGTTCTCTTCTAAAGTAATCTACCCCCAATTTATGCAACTCATAGGCGTGTCGTCGGTTTCGTGCACGGGCATAAATTTTCAGGTGGGGAAATTCCTGTTTTGCTAATTTGACTATTTCTAAATTGGTATCTGGATTTCCTACTGCAACGATCAATAACTTGGCATGTTGAGCTCCAGCGCTTTGCAAAAGATCTAACCTATTGGCATCACCAAAATAACCTTTATATCCAAACTTTCTCAGTAACTCAATTTGTTCTGGATTTTTTTCCAAAACGGTTACCTTGATATTTTCGCCATTAAGCAGGCGGCCAATAATTTGTCCAAAACGTCCATAGCCTGCGAGTATAATGCCGTTTTTTTCATCAATTTGATCGTATGATCTTTGAGGAATAAGGCTCATAAACTTAGGTACTACAAATTTATGGTACAACATCATTAGAAAAGGTGTCGCTAACATGGATAGAGCAACAACTAGCGTGAAGAATCCTGCAGAACTATCTGGAATAACTTCGGTTGCACTTGCATATTTGAACAGAACGAAAGCAAATTCTCCCCCTTGAGAAAGCGCTAATGCAAAACCTATGGTTTGAATTTTTGTTAATTCGAATACTCGTCCTAGTATCAGTAAAATAAGCGTTTTAACAGCAATTACACCAAATACCGCAGCGATAATAAGTGTCGTTTGTTGGGATAACAAAGTGAAGTTCATTCCCATGCCTACAGAGATAAAAAATAAACCAAGCAATAGCCCTTTAAATGGTTGGATGTCCGCTTCAACAGTATGTTTGTATTGAGAGTTCGCGAGAACAACACCGGCAATAAATGCGCCTAAAGCGGGTGATACACCAATACACTCCATTAATAGAGTAATTCCTACAACCAATGCCAATGAAAAGGCAGTGAATACTTCGCGTATATGAGTGCGAGCTATCATGAAAAATAAATATTGGGATAAATAGTGACCAGTAAAAATGATTGCACCAATCACCCCAGTGCTTAATAGGGCATGAACCCATTTAGGAAGTTCACTAATAAGAGAGAGCTCTTGGGTATTCGCTGTAACATCGCCTTGTATAGAGAGTAGGGGGATGATAATCAGGATAGGAATTACGGCGATATCTTGAAACAGTAAGACGGCAAAAGAGGTTTCTCCTTCAGTGGTTTTTAAGAGATTTTTTTCTTGAAGCATTTGTAGTACCAATGCTGTAGAAGAGAGGGTTAATGCCATACTAATTGCCAAGCTAGAGCGCCAATCATAGCCTAAAAGGATGCCAATGCCAGTTAAGGTACAGGCAGTCAGAAGCACTTGAAAGCTGCCTAATCCTAAAATTAATTTTCTAAGTTTCCATAGGTGGTGGGGTTCTAATTCTAATCCTATTAAAAACATCATCATGATCACTCCAAATTCTGCGAAGTGCATGATTTGTTCTGCATTTCCTATAAGTTTAAAACCAAAAGGACCAATGAGAACTCCAACAATGAGATAGCCTATGACCGAGCCCATTTTAAAACGACTGGCTAAAGGGACCATAATGCTGGCTGCAGCAAGGAAGATAAATGTATTTAATAGAAGATTTTGTCCCATGTAATAAGCCTGAGTTGTAACTGTTTACTTAATGACGCCAACTTGAGGGATGTAGCTTGGATGAACAGCTATTCATTATTGCCTGTTGCAATGCCACTGTCCTCAGTACCCGCGCACGTAAGGAAGCGGGACTTGTGTAACGCTTTTCATCTTAACTTAGTGCATTATAGCTGAGCCATTTTTTTGGCTGTGCTATGCTTAGCACTAACTACCCATTACTAAAATACCACTGATCTGAGGTTGATGCTATTAATTGTTCAATCTCTGGCATGGCAGTTTTTAAATTTTTTACCGCTACCACAGGGACAAGGGCTATTACGTGATATGTTCTGCTTATTATTTTTAACAGGGGTATCTTGATGTTGTCCTGCTACATAATACCAAGCACCATTTTCTCTATGGAATTCGCTGAGCTCATGAATTTTTTTAAATTGCCCCCCCTCTTTAAAACGAGCCGCAAATTCTACAAACCCTTTATCGGGAGTTTCATCATAGGCTTGAATTACCTTTAACCCTACCCAGGTTACACTTTGCGCCCAAATTTTTGCTTCTACTTCGTCAAATCCAATTAAGGCGTTCCCTTTCATAGTATTTTTTATGTAATCCGTTTTAGCCAGGCTATAAGCCGTATATCTGGAGCGCATTAATTGCTCGGGAGTTTGGGGGAGCTGTTTTTGTTCTATAAACAGCGCACAACATTGTTCATAAGACCTCTGGGAACCGCAGGGGCAAAGTGACATTGCAATACCTTAAGAAAATGGAGTTTAATAATTCAGATTTATAACTTATTGTATAGAATTATTTACATAACGGAAGGATATTCTAGGATGATTACTTTATTTCAGTTTTATCGGGTTTGGGGATTACCTAATGTAAGTCCTTTTTGTATGAAAATTGAAACTTATCTGCGCATGGCTAAACTACCTTACGAAATTAAATTTGTGAATAATCCACAAAAAAGCCCAAAGAGGAAGCTACCTCATATAAAAATGGATGGTAAGTTTTATCCTGATAGTGAACTGATTATAGGTGAATTAAAGTCTCGTTATGGTGATGAGTTAGATAGAGAGTTAACTGAAGAACAAAGGGCGTTAGGGATATTAGTTGATATTGCGTTCTGTGAGAGTTTGTATTGGATAATGGTTTATTTGCGCTGGCAGTATGATGCGGGGTGGGAACATATCAAAGAAAGTATGTTTGAAAAGATACCCGCTCTTGCTAAATTGTTTATACCCAACATGATTAGAAAACACATATTAAAACAATTAGACCATCAAGGAACAGGAAGATACTCGTTACAAGAGGTAGTGTATTTAGGAATAAAAAATTTAGATGCGCTCGCAACCGTCTTAGGTGAAAAAAAATATTTTTTAGGAGATAAACCTACTACGGTTGATGCGACTGCTTTTTCATTTTTAGTTAATATTATTTGTACGCCACTTGATGATGCATTTAAAGAGCATGCCTTAAAGCAGAGTAATATAATTGCCTATTGTAATAGAATGTGGGATGAATATTATACCGATTTTGCTAAACCTAAGAGCTTATTAACTAATTCTACTAAAAATGAACACTGACCGTTATTTTTAGCGAATTAATTAACAAGCCCTGAGAGCTTGTTAGGATGTTCTGATGTCTTATCTCATATAATTTGTTACACTAAATTGATTATTGGATGCAAGGTAAAAAAATGAACCCTAATCTGTTGACTCAAAATATAGAACAAATCAATCACCAGGAAAGCGTGAATCAGCTGGAAGCAGGGAAAGTGCTGTTTTTTCCAGAGTATTATTTTTCTGGTGTCGATCCATCTTTAATGTCTGAGGCCATTTTGCATGGTACTCATAAAAATGTGAGTTATGACTATAAGCGAAGCAAATTAGGGGCTTATAAAAAAGATACTCCCGGTTTAGAGAGCAAACTGGAGCACTTAATGCAAGGTTACGCTGAGTTTGCTTATCAATTGATACAGACGGCCTTACCTACTTATATTCCCTATTTACAATGGGGACGAACGAGTTATAGACCGGCACAAATAAAGGGGAGAATAACCTCCAAACGCAAAGATGATACCCGTTTACATGTCGATTCATTTTCAGCCAGTCCGGTGAATGGGCTAAGAATTTTACGCGTTTTTTGTAATATTAATCCTCAGCAAGAGCCGCGAGTATGGAATCTGGGAGAACCATTCACTCAAGTACTTGACCGTTTTGCCCCACAAATCCGTTCATATAGTAAAATGACGGCACGAATTTTGAAGTTAGTTAAAACAACTAAAACGCTGCGTTCGCCTTACGACCATTACATGCTGCATTTGCATGATACGATGAAACGAGATGATCTTTATCAAGCTCAAGTAGAAAAAACTCGTATTGATTTTCCTGCACAAAGCTCTTGGATAGTATTCACGGACCATGTTTCTCATGCGGCGCTGAGCGGGCAGTATTTATTAGAGCAAACTTTTTATCTTCCTGTAGAGAAAATGGGTAATCCTGAGCATTCTCCTTTCTATGAGTGGATGAAATTTAGGCCTGAATTGCAACAGATGTTATCGCACTAAGATTCTCCTAGCTTGAGTGAAATAGTGTGGTTTTTACTCTCTGAGTACTTAAAATCATGCTATTTTGACTCAATTTGGAGAAATGTTAATACAACCTAATACTGGCAATGGAAAATGTTATGATTTAGATACATTTTTTTTGCTACCCGTCCTGAAATTCGCTATGATGAAATGCTCGTAATTCTTAACAAATAAGAGATAGTGGTATCCAATGGAAGGAAAGCAATTCGAGGATAATGACCATAACGAATCGATGATTCCCAAGAGTAAGTGGGAATGGCTACCTCCAGCATGGAATTGGGGAATTATCATCATTATTCTAGTATTGATTGTTTTGATTTGGTATTTTCTGGTTAGAGAGAGACATAAAGAGAATGTAGTTAAACCTATCCCCGTTGTTTCGGCTTCTTCTTCTCGTCAAGAAGTTCCTATCTATCTTTCCGGCCTAGGAAGTGTTACGCCCCAATATTCAGTCACTGTAAGAACGCAAATCAATGGCATCTTAATGAAGGTTCTATATAAAGAGGGCCAAATGGTTAAGGCTGGCGATTTGTTGGCACTTATAGATACTAGACCCTATGAAGCATTGTTAACTCAATATGAAGGCGATTTAAAACGCGATACTGCGTTACTTGCTAATGCACGAATTGATTTGCAACGTTATCAAAAATTATGGAAACAAGACTCTATTTCGCAACAAGTACTTGCTACTCAAATATCCTTAGTTGAGCAATATGAAGGCGCTGTCAAAACTGATCAAGGATTAATTCAAGGCACTAAGATCAATCTAATCTATTGCCATATTACTTCGCCGGTAGATGGTCGTATTGGTTTACGTTTAGTTGATCCAGGAAATGTAGTACAAACTACTGATACTAATGGAATTGCTATAGTTAATACGCTTAATCCCATTACAGTCATTTTTACTTTACCTGAGGATAATGTACAGCAAATTATTCCCTATGCTTATGCAAATAAGAGTATTGTTGTGCGCGCCTATGACAGGCAGCAAAATCAGTTACTTGCAACAGGAAAATTATTAACAATTGATAATCAGATCAATCAGACTACGGGTACAGTGAAGTTACGCGCCATATTTCACAATAAAGACAATAGATTGTTTGCTAATCAGTTTGTTAACGTAAAGATTTTAATAAAGACATTACATGATGCCACCACCGTGCCTACAGCAGCTATTCAGCATTCTACAACAATAGGAGATTTTGTTTTCATTTTAAATAAAGACAATACGGTCACTAGCAAACCTGTTATTACCGGACCAGTGAGTGGCGATGATACGGTGATTAATAAGGGAATAGGACCAGGACAATTAGTCGTAGTAGAAGGAGCCGATAAGTTAAGGGATGGTTCTAAAGTGGTAGTGGGACATTCTTCTAAATTATTCTCAAGTGTTAAAAAGAGAATAATTGCTAACCCAAGACACAGCATAGTATGAGTATTTCCGGTCCTTTTATAACTCGAGCTATAGCAACATCACTTCTTATGTTTGCTATTTTGCTAACAGGAATTCTCTCTTACAAGCTATTACCTGTATCTTCATTACCGGATGTGGATTATCCTACTATCCAGGTATCTACTTTTTATCCTGGTGCGAGCCCAGAGGTAATGTCTTCTTCAGTTACTGCGCCTCTTGAGCGTCAGTTTGGTCAAATGCCTGGTTTGGAACAAATGACTTCCAATAGCTCTACTGGTGCATCAATTATTACCATGCAGTTTAATCTAGCGATTAGCTTGGATGTGGCAGAACAAGAAGTACAACAATCAATTAATGCAGCAAGTAGCTATTTGCCAGTGGATTTACCCAATCCACCGATTTATAGCAAAGTTAATCCATCCGATACGCCAATTATTACATTAGCATTAACTTCCGATAGTTTGTCATTACCGCAAATAGAAGATTATGCTGAAACAAGGCTTGTACCTAAATTATCTCAATTATCTGGTGTTGGTTTAGTCAGTATAGGTGGCGGTCAACGTCCTGCTGTACGTATTCAAGCTAATCCGAATGCGTTGTCAGCCTATGGTTTGACTATGGAAAATGTCAGAACTCTTGTGAGTGCCTCAAATGTTAATGCGGCAAAAGGGAACTTTGATGGGCCTCGACTATCGTATACCATTAATACCAATGATCAGTTGCTCACAGCCGCTGAATATAGGCCATTGATTGTTGCTTATAATGACAATGGCCCTGTTCGTCTTTCAGATGTGGCCAAAGTAATTGACGGGGCTGAAAATACCAAACAAGCAGCATGGATGAATATGGAGCCGGCTGTCATTGTTAACGTGCAACGTCAGCCTGGCGCCAATGTGATAGAAGTTGCTGATAGGGTAAAAGAGTTACTAACTCGCCTCCGTCCCGCATTACCTCATAATCTTAAGGCCGAAGTCTTAACCGATAGAACCATTAGCATTCGCTCGTCAGTTAACGACGTTCAATTTGAATTACTGCTGTCTGTCGCTTTAGTAGTTATGGTTATCTTTCTATTTTTACGCAATTTATCTGCCACAATCATTCCTAGCATTTCAGTCCCCTTAGCTTTGGTCGGTTCTTTGGGGGTAATGTACTTATTGGACTTTAGCCTTAATAATTTAACTTTGATGGGGTTAACTATTGCCGCAGGCTTTGTCGTGGATGATGCTATTGTGATGATAGAAAACATTATGCGTTATCTGGAACGCGGCGAAACTCCATTAGAGGCTGCCCATAATGGGGCAAAACAAATCGGTTTTACCATTCTTTCTTTATCTATCTCGTTGATTGGCGTATTGATCCCTCTACTATTTATGGGCGATGTGGTGGGTAGAATGTTTCGTGAATTTGCCTTAACTTTGACCATTGCTATTCTCATCTCAGCCTTTGTTTCATTAACACTGACGCCGATGTTGTGTTCACGCTTATTGCATCATAGAGGGGAACATGAAAAAAATAGTAAACTTGAAAAGGCATTAGAACATGGTTTGAATTATTTTATTGAAAAATATAAAGTCTCTTTGAATTGGGTTTTATCTCATCAACCATTGGTTCTCAGTATTTTTTTTCTAACATTACTGATTAATGCCATTTTACTATTTGCAATACCTAAGGGTTTTTTCCCTATTCAAGATACAGGGGTTATTCAAGGTATATCAGAAGCGTCACAAACTATTTCATTCTCCGCGATGGCTGATCGCCAAAAAGCCTTAGCAAAAGTTGTTCTTGACGATCCTGCAGTGGAAAACCTGTCTTCATTTATTGGGATTGACGGGACTAACAGCACTTTAAATAGCGGTCGAATATTAATCACTTTGAAGCCTTTAGAGGAGCGGCCCGGTGTTATGGAGGTGATTAATCGCATACAATCTAATCTGCACAAAGTAATAGGTGCAACCCTCTATATGCAGCCAGTGCAGGACTTAACTATTGATACTATGGTGAGTCGTACCCAATTTCAATACAGTATCAGTGCGCCGGATGCAACTGAGGTTAACAAATGGGCCGCATTAATGCTAGACAAAATGCGTCATCTACCTATGTTGCAGGATGTAAACACAAACCAACAAAATGAGGGTTTGGTTTCCTTCATTAAAGTGGATCGCGATACCGCTTCACGTCTAGGCATCACCATGCAGATGATTGATGATACCTTGTATGATTCTTTTGGCCAGCGACAAATATCAATTATGTTTACTCAAAGCAACCAATATCGTGTTGTACTTGAAGTCTTTCCTTGGTTGCAACGTGATTCTACTGCGTTTAAAAATCTATACATCAATTCAACCGTAACGCATTCAAAAAACCCTAGTTCTACTAATCTTACGGCTATAGCACCTAATGCTAGTGCCCTTAGTGCGACTTCCCCTGCTTCTGTTAGTGCTAATTCCAGTAATACTGTAACAACTAGTGGCTCAGTACCTTTTAGTACTTTTTCAACTTTAACTCATACAGTAGGGCCACTTCAGGTGAGTCGTCTAGATCAATTTCCTGCTGCAACCTTGTCATTCAATTTGGCTCCTCACTATTCTTTAGGGGATGCGGTAAGCGCCATTAATGAAGTGAAAGAAGAGCTGAACATCCCTGAAAGTGTACATGCTGACTTTTTAGGAACGGCAAAGAGTTTCCAAGATGCATTAAGTAATGAGGGGTGGTTAGTATTGGCTGCGGTAATCGTTGTTTACATCGTATTAGGAGTTTTATACGAGAGTTATATTCATCCCATCACCATTTTATCTACCTTACCCTCCGCATTTATGGGGGCCTTACTTGCCTTATTCTTGACGCGCAATGATCTGAGTGTCATTGCTTTAATCGCTATTATTTTGCTGATTGGTTTGGTAATGAAGAATGCCATTATGATGATCGATTTTGCTTTAGAGCAAGAGCGTAAATACTTGAAAGAACCCCAAGATGCTATTTATGAAGCGGCTCTCTTACGTTTTAGGCCAATCTTAATGACTACCATGGCATCCATGTTGGGAGCAATTCCCTTAGCCTTTAGTTACGGGATAGGAGGAGAGTTACGAAGGCCATTAGGTATAGCCATTATTGGGGGATTAATGGTCAGTCAGCTGATTACCTTATATACAACGCCGGTTATTTATTTAACCTTTGATAGGCTAGGGCGTAGGGTAATGAGTATAGGTCAGTCCAAATTACCATTGGGGAATGTGTGAAAGGTCTATTGTTGTTAGAGGCAAGAACGTGAATCTATCTCTATTGTTCATTCAAAGACCTATCGCTACGACTTTATTAGCAATAGGATTAGCACTTGCAGGTATACTTGCATTTAATTTATTACCTGTTGCGCCTTTGCCACAAATCGATTTTCCTACTATTACAGTACAAGCTCAATTACCCGGTGCCAGTCCTATTGTCATGGCAACCTCGGTTGCTACACCTCTTGAGCGCCAGATAGGCCGTATTGCTGGTATTAGTCAGATTACATCTACCAGTATACTAGGACAAATGACTATAATTGTGCAGTTTGACTTGTCTCGAGATATAGATGGAGCTGCTAGAGATGTGCAGGCAGCTATTAACGCTTCCTTAAGCCAATTACCTCCTAATTTGGTGAATAACCCTACTTACCGTAAAGTGAATCCGGCTGATGCTCCTATTATGATTCTTGCTCTGACTTCGGATAAGTACACTACGGGCGAAATGTATGATGTGGCTTCTACTATTTTACAGCAGAAAATTTTGCGTATCGAAGGAGTTGGTCAGGTGAATGTGGGAGGGAGTTCATTGCCTGCGGTACGAGTAGAACTTAATCCTACTGCCCTGAATCAATACAGCATTGGATTGGATCAAGTAGCTAATATAATTGCGGCAGCCAATACCAATCAAGCCAAAGGACAAATAACCAGCCCAGATGGAACGACGTCTACTATTTATACTAATGATCAACTGTTTAAAGCAGCAGAATATGCTCCATTGATTATTAAATATCAGGACAATAGTCCTGTCCGTATTTCTGATGTGGGTGATGTCGTTGATTCTGTTGCTGACTTGCGCAATGCAGGATTTGCCAATGGTAAACCTTCCGTATTACTGGTGTTATACAAGCAACCAGGGGCTAACGTTATTAAAACTGTGGATCATGTAAAACAGATATTGCCTCAGCTCAAAGCCTCTATTCCTAGTGCTATAGAAGTCACTACTTTATTAGATCGCACGTCTACTATTCGTACTTCATTACATGATGTCGAATTAACTTTATTGATTTCCATGTTACTGGTGATTTTAGTGACGTACCTTTTTTTAGGTAGCTTCCGCACCATGCTTATTTCTGGTGTTGCTGTCCCGCTCTCATTGCTCGGTAGTTTTGTTGTGATGCAATTATTGGGATACAGTCTAGATAATTTATCGCTGATGGCCTTAACTATTTCTACAGGATTTGTCGTTGATGATGCGGTGGTAGTGCTGGAGAATGTGTCTCGCCATTTAGCTATGGGAAAAAAACCCATGCAAGCTGCAATTGATGGAACTAAGGAAATTGGATTTACTGTACTATCAATGAGTATTTCCTTGATTGCTGTTTTTATTCCAATTTTGCTCATGCAGGGAATTGTTGGCCGTTTATTTCGTGAATTTGTAGTCGTTCTTTCCGTCGCCATTTTGGTGTCATTAGTTGTTTCATTATCATTAACCCCAATGATGTGTTCTCGAGTTCTACGTGAGGAGGGCGATGAAAAAACTCATGTATTTATGCGTTTTGTAGAATTTTTACGCGAACGTTATGCTCGTAGCTTGCAATGGGTTTTATTACATCCTTCAACCATGTTACTCATTACTTTTGGTACTGTAGTATTGACAGGGTACTTGCTTGTTGCTACGCCCAAAGGTTTTTTTCCTCAACAAGATACAGAGCGGATCGTTGGTTCATTACAAGCAGATCAGAATATTTCTTTTCAGAGTTTGAAAAAGAAAATGGTCCAAGTAGTCGAGTTGATCAAAGAAGATCCTGCAACTCTAAACGTAGCCGCCTTTATGGGGAGTGGAGGGCCGGGAGGAAACACTTCTAATACCGGCTCTATCTTTATCATGCTAAAACCGCTTAGGGAGCGTGGGGTATCAACGGAAGTGGTGCTTAATCGATTACGTAATAAATTGTCAGCAATACAAGGAGCATTTTTATACATGCAAGTACCGCAAGATTTAACCATAGGCGGACGTCAAAATAGTGCTCAGTTTCAATACACGCTTTCGGACAGTAATTTGCAGGAGCTCAATTATTGGGCTCCTCGGGTTATGGAAGAACTATCCAAAATAAGAGGAATAGCCGATCTGAATAATGATCAACTCAGTCATGGACTGCAAGTTTTTGTCGATGTCGATCATGACACGGCTTCCCGTTTTGGCATTACTCCTCAGCAGATAGACAAAGTGTTATATAGTGCTTTTGGACAAAGTCAGGTCTCTACTTTGTATATGCCTATGAATCAATATCATGTGGTTATGGAGGTGGCGCCTAAATATTGGCAACACCCAGAAACTCTAAATGACATCTACGTCAAATCGTCTGCTGGAAATGAAGTCCCTCTTTCGGCATTCTCCAGTTTTGCACCCTCTTCAACGTTACTGTCTGTAAATCATCAAAGTCAGGCACCAGCTGCGACTTTGTCATTTAATTTAATGCCAGGTGTTGCCTTGGGAGACATTGTACATAAGGTAGGTGCTATGGTAAAAAACATGAAATTACCACCTACCATTAGCGGCTCATTTCAGGGAACAGCTCAAGCATTTCAACAATCTTTGGCTAATGAGCCTTATTTGATTGCCGCAGCATTATTAGCTGTCTATATTGTTTTAGGTATGCTTTACGAAAGTTTAATTCATCCCATTACGATTTTATCTACCTTACCTTCTGCAGGCTTAGGGGCATTGCTCGCCTTATTAATTTGTCGCACCGACTTCAGTATTATCGCTCTAATTGGAATTATTTTGCTTATAGGAATAGTAAAAAAGAACGCGATTATGATGATTGATTTTGCCTTACATGTAGAACGAAATGAAAACAAATCGTCTCGTGATGCCATTTATGAAGCAGCGTTGCTGCGTTTTCGTCCCATATTAATGACTACTATGGCTGCTTTATTAGGTGCTCTACCTCTAGTCATTGGCTTTGGACTTGGCTCGGAATTAAGACGACCTCTAGGTATAGCTATTGTTGGTGGTTTGATAGTCAGTCAGCTTTTGACTTTATATACAACCCCCGTTATTTATTTAAGCATGGAAAATACATCCATTCGTTTTCATCAATTTTTGAGAAAGATTAAACTAAGAAGAGGTGCTTATGAACACTAGAATTAATTATAAATTCATCTTAGTACTCATAAGCAGTGTACTGCTTCCTTCGTGCATGGTTGGCCCTAATTATAAGGCTCCAAAAGTATTTATTCCCCCTAAATTCAAAGAAATGCATGGGCAGAAACAAGCCAGGCAAATACCAGCACCATCAAGCAAAGATTGGAAGCCCATACAGCCGCAGAATTATTGTAAGCGCAGTAAATGGTGGGAAATATTTAACGATCCAGTATTAAATGATCTAGAAGAACAGCTTAATCGATACAATCAGAACATAGTCAATGC
>DAIAOV010000015.1:35150-42733 GCA_027437055.1 Legionella sp.
ACAAACAAGCATTGGCTATTGTGGAAGAAGCTCGCGCTGGTTTATTTCCGACTATAGCGGGTTCTTTTCAAATTTTCCGTCAAAAACAAGGTGGAGGCACTACAACCTTCATTAGTTCATCTGGCGGAGCGACCACCACTGGTACAGCAACAACCAGCACATCAGCCGGCTCTGCAACTACTACCACCTACTCTAGTGTATTAAGTGCTTCTTGGGAGCCTGATCTATGGGGTTCTGTTGGTCGTACTATCGAATCAGACATGGCAGCTGCTCAATCTAGCGCAGCACTGATTGCATATACTCGTTTATCTGCTCAAGGTTCATTAGCGCAATATTATTTTGAGTTGCGCACTTTAGATTCAGATCAAAAGTTGTTAGATGATACGGTTAAATCATATAAAAGGGCGTTACTATTAACACGGAATCAATATGCTTCGGGAGTGGCATCACAAGTCGCGGTAGCTCAAGCTAAAGCTCAGTTGGAATCTGCTGAGGCTCAGGCTCTGAATAATGGGATATTACGTGGACAATATGAACATGCTATCGCGGTGCTCATGGGACGTCCGCCAGCTTCTTTTTCATTAAAGTTTATGCCTTTAGTTTTAAAGTCCCCGACTATTCCAGTAGAAGTTCCTTCTGTGTGGTTGGAAAGACGTCCTGATGTTGCTGAAGCAGAGCGATTAGTGCAAAAGGCAAGTGCCCTTATTGGTGTGGCGATTGCTGCTTATTTCCCTGTCTTATCTTTAACAGGCACAGCTAGTGCTGCGGGTAAGAGTTTCCATAAACTCATTCATTATCCCTCAATCGGTTGGTCTGCTGGCTTACAAGTAGCAGAAACCATATTTGACGCGGGGCTTCGAGCAGCAACAGTCAGAGCTGCGAAAGCAGGGTATTATGCACAAGTTGCTGCTTACCGCCAAGCAGTGCTCACGGCATTTCAAGATGTTGAAGACAATCTTATTTCTTTGCGTATTTTAAGAGAACAACGTGTGGTACAAGATAAAGCTGCGGCGAGCTCTAAATATGCTCTCAAGTTAGTGTTTAATCAATATATGGCTGGTACTGTAGATTACTCTAGTGTTATTACAGCTCAAGTTACAGCCTATACCGCGCAGAAATCAGCTAATGATGTGGCAGGATTACAGATGTCAGCTGAAGTCAATTTGATAAAAGCATTGGGAGGCGGCTGGGATGCTCAATCACTTCGTTGTGTTTTAAAAGATCATTCCTGAGCGCATTACAAAAATCCTGTTTACTGACGTGCGCGGCTCGGATAAGAAGTTATATAATCTGGGTCGCGATTATAAATAGAGCCACGACTGTAAAAGAGCAGATACTGAAGACACTGTCATTGCAACAGGCAATAATTAATAACTGTTTACCCCGGCTTTGACGCCGTTGCCTGAACGTTTACTAAATATGTTTACCTGATTTTGTAGATTCATTACCATGATTTGCTTGATGATTGGAATTTGAACTACTAAGAGTCGGATTATATTCATACTGGTACAGATTAAAACTTCCTGGCTCTGTACCCAGTACTTTAATTGCTTTATCTAATGAGTCATGAATGATACCTTGAATTGTATCTTTAATAGGCATTGTTTTTCGCTCTTCTAGTATGCGTATATCTGTTGTAAGCTTTATCACTTCTTGTTCGCAGTAAAAAGAGTTACAGGGTGTTTGTTTTCTACGATTAAACAATAGTTTGATTTTTTTATCTATTTCTTCTATTTCAAGATTATGAGCATCAGTCATTACTTTTTCCATTTGAGTGATAACAGAAGAACAAGTTTCATGATGATGAGTGATTAAGTTATCGCATATCTTTGACAAAGAATCAATTTCAGCTAAGTATGCCTCTTGATTGCCTGATTTATGAGCATACATTGCGTTAGTGCAGCAAGTAGGAAGTAGGGCATCACATTCCGCTCGCGAAAGAAGAGGCTGTTTTCTATTTGCGCGCTTGGACATGGCGCTGTTCCTTTTTTGTACATATATATACAATTATAGCATCCAAATAAATATTAATTGAGTTATTAGTTGTCTTTAATGAATTTTAAAATAACATCACGTTCAACAAGAGGTTCCTATTAATTGACGAAATTGTATTTTTTATGTACTATTCGCCAGTATTCAAATATTTGGAGTGCGACATGGCTGGTATGGGTTTCGATTTAACAGTGCTATTGCGTACTGTTTTTGATGAAGGGAATTTTAATTTACCCACACTTCGCCGAACATGTATTGACTTATACGATACTCATTACCCTGGTTTTTTTGCCCCATTTAAGAGCAGGAAAGACTTTGGGTTATCTCTATTGGCCCCTATAGGAGCTCCTTTAGCCTTGGGGATCATCACGGCACTATTAGGTGCTGCATCTGCTCTCTCTGCAGCAATTTGTGTAACTAGCTTGATTACAACAGGTGTTTGTGCCGCGGTACAAAAAAATGATGCTCGTGATGATGCCTTGTCTTTATTCGTGCTTAGTGGTCTTATTACGATAGCGCTTCCATTGTTTGCTGTATTAACCTCTGTTTTGACAGTAGCTGCCTTAATTGTTCCTTTAGTTTCCTTGGTGACGCGTATGGGAGCTAGCGTTGTCAATGGTATAGGTAAGGCAATTTCTACTTGTTGTACCAGAAAAGATGATGAGTTAGAAGACAGTAGTTCTCTAGAGGTAAATACCATTATTAGTGCCTCACTGTCCTAATGTGATAGAACTATTATGTCATCACATCTACTTATAGTATACTTAACGCAATTAATAATTGACTAGGATTTGTTATGCAAGCACGATCTGAGAGTCTACCTATTATCTTTGCAAAAGAAAAAATTGATGTTGAGTCAGCAGAGGAAAAGTTAACATTCAAGGGAGCGCATCTTCTTGAAACGAAAGAGTGTTGGTTATTGAGAGAAAGTTCGGTACCCGGCCTTCTTTCTGTGACCTATTTTGATAAAGATAAAAACGAATATCAAAATCTACGTCTTGGTTTTGTTGATGGAAAATGGACATTTGGTCCAAAAGACAGAGAGGAAGCGATAGTTTTTGCGAAATCGGCACAAGCTGCATTTAAAGGTAAACTTCCCGGGGATGGTGCTGTATTGTTGTTTCGCTTTCTTAAGGTTAATGCATTTAGTCCATTGCATATGATGCGTCCTGAACCAGAAGAAGTGACTAAAACATTAGCGTATATAGGATATACTGATTTTGATGATGACGATGAGTCAACTTCAACTTACGGATGTTCCTCATGGTAAGCTTATTTATAAGCGTTCACGTAATAGCGTCAATTTAAGAGAGCATTGTAGCTTGGATGGCGCAAAGCTCTGAATGCTCCTCTCATTTTTGTTCCGTCCCAAAGCCTCTTTTCTGGGCTTGGGTTTTAGACCGTTGCGCTCAGGATGACGAACTGTTTACAGTTACGGTTGTTTTAACCAGAGCGTGAAAAATTTCACTTTTAATCTCTCCCTTTCTTGACAAATTGTTGCTTAAAAAGTTAGCATATAGGTCTTGAATCGTAACTGTTACTAAAGTAATAGTTACTTGAAATTGAATTAAAAAATATTTTAGATAATGAATTTAACTATCAATCCTACATGCAGTAATGCAAGTTACAGTAAATTGACTGTAGGGTTGTCTTTTGTCTGCGTCGTCTTATTATCACTAGTACTTGTGGTGGTGCTTCACTATACCCTTTCCTAAGCTCTGAGCCGGCTAACACTCTAACTTATCTGCCCCGCCTCAGGGCGATAGACCAGGCAGATAAAATTAAAAATAATTATTAAAGAATAAAATCTAATAGCGTTACTTATTTTGTAAGGTCTATGTAATTAGCAAAACAATTGCACGAACCTATAACAAGCATGGGTTATATAAAACGAGGCGTCGCGCGTTTTACGTAAGCCCTAGCAATATTTTTAGGAGTTATAGTGAATACATTTAAAGGCAAACATCAGTGGCTAGTAAAAGCATATCCTTGGATTATTTGGACCATAGCAGCAAGCTTTTTCTTCTATAAATATTTACTTCAGGTTTCTCCTAGTGTGATGACTGATGATTTAATGAGAGCTTTTCAGATCCATGGAGCTGGTCTAGGTAATTTATCAGCATTTTATTTTTATGCTTATCTAGTCATGCAAATTCCAGTGGGGATTATGCTAGATAGATACAGCCCTCGTCTATTAACAACAGCAGCCATTTTTGTTTGTAGTGTCAGCACTTTTATTTTTTCCCAAACAGATACTTTTTGGTTAGCATGTTTAAGTCGAGCATTAATGGGGGCAGGGGCGGCATTTGCAGCCGTATCTTGCTTTAAGTTGGCAGCAGTATGGTTTAGTCCTAAACGTTTTGCTTTAGTTTCTGGAATGTTTATGACAGCGGCAATGTTAGGCGCTGTTGGGGGACAAATGCCTTTATCCATTCTTGTTCAAAATCAAGGCTGGCGTAACGCTCTTGAAATTGTTAGTGTTATGGGGATTATACTAGGTGTAATTTACTTTTTGGTGTTACGAGATAAACCAACAACCAAACCAGTTCATCACGACCATAATCAAGAAAAGATTACTCATTTGCTCAGACATATCGTGACCAATAAACAGGCATGGGCACTTTCCTTATACAGTGGTTTGGCTTTTGCTCCTGTTTCAGTATTTGGTGGACTGTGGGGGGTACCATTTTTAGAAAAGGCTTATCAACTTTCGCGTACTGATGCGGCACTTGCAGTATCTTTCATTTTTATAGGATTTGCTGCGGGAGCTCCTTTTTGGGGTTGGTTTTCTGATTATATTAAACGCAGAAAGCCTATTTTATTTATAGGTACGTTTTCGGCTTTAATTTGCTTGTTAATAGTACTCTATAGTCCTTGTCAAATCTTGTCTACATTAATGATTTTACTCTTTCTCTTCGGATTTGGTGCTAGTGGATTCTTCACCAGTTTTGCCATGATTCGAGAGTTGTTTCCTTTAGTTCTCGTGGCTACAGTTCTTGGCATTATGAATACGTTTAATGCCGTATTTGAGGCCTTATTTGAACCAGTAGTAGGTGCTATTCTAGACTGGACTTGGAATGGAGAGGCTCTAAATGGAATGCATCAGTTTACTCTACAAGGATATCATATGTCTTTAGCTCTTCTGCCCATTTCACTTATTTTGTCGCTCATTATATTGGCAGTGATTAAAGAAACTCATTGTCGCGTAATAGATGAAGATCACAGCCATTGATCGTTCTCTTAAGTACATCTACTTAAGCCCGTGATCCCAGTTGCTTGCAACCGGGATCACGGATTGAGCCTTGCCATCCCTGGTTTCTTGCAACCAGGCTACAAATAAGTGACCCAGGGTTAATTCCTTAAGTTGATGCCATTGTCTGAACAGTTACCTTACGCTATAACCCTTCAATAAAAAGACTCAATTTTTCGCTAACGGGCATGGCATTATTCTTTAATGCTTCAATTAAATGCCTCTTAGCTTTCTCAGGGTTTTGATAATTAAAATAAATGCTTTGTGCCATGTCAGCTAGAAAACAATCTGGATCTAGATGGTTGGCTTTACTAATCAATTGTTCCGCTTTAAGAAGATCTTCGTTTAATGCATGCACTAAAGCTAATCCGCCCCATGCATCAGCTAATTCATCGGCCAATTCAGCGGCTTTTTGATAGCTTTGCTGAGCTTCGTTAATATGATCATTAAGTAGTTGGCACCAAGCTAGAGAGATATAGCAATCATAAAAGTCTGGATAAATCTCTATAGCTTTAGATAAGATATTTTCTGCGGAATTAAAATCCCCTTGAGCCATATACGTAGTGCCTAAAGCAAACCAAAGTCTGCTGTCATGAGGGCTAACTTCTAATAATGTTTCAATTTCCTCTACAGTTGCTTCTTGGGTCATGAGCTTAATCATGATATTCACTAACTTCGCATCATAATTATCAGGATTTAATTCCAGGGCACGTAAGCTTGCCTCATTTGCTGGGGTTTCTTCTTGGAGATCAAAATAAAGAAGGGAAAGAAGACCTAGCGCTTCCGCGTCATTGGGATTATTTTCTAAGATATTTTCAACTAGGCCCATGGCTTCATCCATAGAATCTTGTCGGTGAAAAATCCGTGCCATTAGCAGCTCTGCTTCAGGATAATGTTCACCTTCCAGTAGCGGGGCTAATATTCCTACAGCTTTTTCAAACTCATGGTTTATAAAATAAGTAAATCCTAAATTATAGCGTAGCTCAGGGGTTTCAAAATAATTTAGGGCCTCATGAAAACATTTTTGAGCTTGTGGCAATTTACCTTGATTTAAATAAAGTAGACCCTGATGTCCTAAGCAGGCTTCAGGATTAATTACCTTGGCTTTATCTAGGTAGTTTTGTGCTTGATCCAAATTATTGCGCTCAAGATAAAGAGTACTTACCTCAACCAGTAGGGATAAATTGTTTTCATCTTGTTTTAGAAAAGAAAGATGTTGTTCTAATTTATCTGAAGCTTGTTGCGTATGCATTGTTCAGTCCTTGTAATAATAAAGTAAATTGATAAAGGATAAATATATTGGGGATTCGGAAAATATCTCTTTCTTCAATCTGTACATGGCTATTAAGCAAAATTGATACAGTTTAAAAGGAAGATTTTATCAGCTCTAATTAAAAAAGCCCAATTTCTTAGTAGTAGACCTCTTACATAACCGCGGCTTTTGCTCGATTGCTGCGTCATAAATGTTCTTGCGGTGCTCATTTACTCGCATATAAACCCCGCTCTTCGAAACACTGATGCCTTGCCCTCAAGCAAAATCTGTTAGTTATGCAAGAGTTCTAGTGATGAAGAGTTATTTAAGGCACCAAATTTTTTTCGGCAAAAAACCATTACTCCCTTGGACACTTAGATTGTAATCTATCGTGCATTGAGTAGTTTTAGGGGCTAATGGTTGGGTTAACTTAATACCTGTTTGATGGTATTCACACACTATATAAATTCTTTGCTTGCGAGAAAATCGCCACTTAGCCATTTTTTTTGTAGCAGAATTAGGTTTTAGACTGGCTCCCTCTTTAGGGTGTCCAGAGTAAAAAGAAATACCGCTTAAAAAATTGTTGGGAATATCAGCAATAGTTTCCCAGTCATTAGGAGCTACGTTAATGTGTTCTACTCGGTTTATTTGTTTAGGGCAATTAGGAGTATAGCTTTTGGCTTGCAGTATCGCCGAACTGACAATAAGACATAAAGCAATGATTAATTTCCAATAATTCATTAAGTTCCTTAGATAGAATATTTTTTAAAATATTTATTTATGTACTAGACGCCAATAAAAAAATACTGTACCTTAATTCTGGTAGTTTTCATAGGCTGTTTTTAACAGCCTAAAGATTTCGAAGAAATTTTTATAGAATAAAAATAATTAATTTAAAGTTTTCAAGCCCGTATTATTAAGGCGAGAAAAATTATTTTCGGTTCTTTTTAGTTCGAATATTCTATATAGATTAAGCGGCAATAATAAAGAATGTAAGATGAAAATTGGGTACAAGTTACTACCCACGGCATAAAAAATAAATGCTACATTGCTGCTCGCTGCGATCAGACGTAATGTCAAAATCCTTTT
>DAIAOV010000160.1 GCA_027437055.1 Legionella sp.
GACATATTCATGTGGCACGTCCGTGTGTGGAAAATTTGCATTTACCACAAGATGCGGCGTGCAGCCATTATCGATAATCCAATCGTAAAAAGCACGGATCAAATAAGGACGTGTTGAAGTCATTTTTTTATATCCTCTGGCATCCTTGGCAACCGACATTCAGCTTCTGTTAAGCTGGCAATAAAAGTATCTCGTTTAAATAAGCGTTTAGCATAGGCTAACACAGGTTTAGCTTCAGGTGGTAACTGAATACCTAAATAAGGTAAACGCCACAAAAGCGGTAATAAACAACAATCAACCAATGAATATTCTTCGCTTAAGAAGAACGGCATTTCTCCGAACGCAGACGCCACACTCGTTAAGCCTTCTGTTAAAGCTTTTCTCGCCTCTTTAACGGGTGCGGCTGTACTCTCAACACCTGCTAATAAAATCTTATCCATCGAAGCGTACCAATCTCGATTAAGCCGATAAATCATTAAGCGCGCTCTTGCTCGTGCAATCGGATAAACTGGCATTAAGGGTGGATGCGGAAAACGCTCATCTAAATATTCCATAATAATATGAGGATGATACAAAACTAATTCCCTATCCACTAATGTAGGCGTTGAACCGTAAGGATTTACATCCAGCAAATCTTCTGGAATATCTTCTGTATTTACTGAATGAATTTCTACATTCACACCTTTTTCAGCTAAAACAATACGCACCTGATGACTATAAATATCATCAGTATCTGAAAACAGAGACATTACTGTACGTCTTGCAATCACTGCCATAACTTTTACCTCAATTACATTATTATAATACTATTAATGAATAGCCTTTATCTTAATATTAATACAATAAAAATAAAGGTAAAGGTATTCAAAATTTGACCTATTATATCATAGTAAAAATGTTTTTTGTCACTCTTAAGAATTTTTATATAGAAAAATAAAAATATTTGGTAAAATACCGTTTTTTAGTGGAGATGCTCGATATGATTGAAATTTTGGAAGCAACAACATGGGAACAATTACAGCAATTATGTGCTGATGAGGAAGTACGTCATAACTCCATTAATGCTTTAGAGAGTGGTAAAGTGGTTTATTTACCTCATTTTTCCTTTCAATTGGAATCTTCCGAAAGTGCCCTATTATCTGCAGAAGTAACCCCTAAAAAAAATGTCAAAAACATTAGTTACAATCCCGATAGTCAATGTTTAAAAGCCTTAGAAGAAACAAATCCACATTGGGCTACAATGAAAAATTTTCTACATCGTTATTCTACCTTTTCTCAATCTCTACTGCTTCAATTGTTTCCTCAATACGAATCTCATTTAATCATGGCACGCACAAGCTTTAGACCTGTTGAAATTGCTGGGAGACAAGCCCCCTCTTATCGCAAAGATGACACACGTCTACATGTTGATGCGTTTCCTTCATCTCCTAATCAAGGGCGTCGATTATTACGCGTTTTTAGTAACGTTAATCCTCATGGGAAACCACGCACATGGCGTCTAGGGGATAGTTTTGAAAATGTAGCGAAGCATTTTCAATCTCAACTTAAATCTTCTCCTTCTTTTTATAGGCATGCGTTGAAACATCTTAAAATCACCAAAGGTTTACGCACCGACTATGATGAATTAATGTTAAACCTTCATGACACGATGAAAGGCGATTTAGCTTATCAACGCGCTGTTTCGCAACAAACGGTCGATTTAGCAGCAGGAGGAACTTGGATTGTCTATACGGATCAAGCATCGCATGCCGCCACAGCGGGGCAGTTTTGTTGCGAACAAACTTTTATGCTTCCCGTAGAAAGCATGCAAGATCCTGCCAAATCCCCTTTAAAAATACTTGAGCGTGTTTGGCAAAGAAAGTTGGTTTAGATATGCGTATTTTGGGTGTTGAATCTTCGTGTGATGAAACGGGTATCGCTATTTACGATACCGAACAAGGGTTGTTAGCCGATACACTTTACAGCCAAGTTGAGCTACATGCTCCCTATGGCGGGGTACTTCCGGAAATTGCTTCCAGAGATCATTGCCGCAAATTAATTCCTCTCATAAAACAGGCACTTTCTGAGTCTGATTTAACTTTAAAAGATATTGATGGTATTGCTTATACAGCAGGCCCAGGATTAGTAGGCGCATTGCTTGTTGGCTCGAGTTTTGCTCGTAGCTTAGCTTGGAGTTTAAGTGTACCTTCCATCGGTGTTCATCATATGGAAGGACATCTTTTAGCGCCTATGCTTGAAGCAAAAAAACCCGATTTTCCTTTTCTAGCCTTGTTAGTTTCAGGCGGACATACGCTCTTGCTGTTAGCAAAATCTTTTGGTCATTATGAAAACATAGGTGAAACATTAGACGACGCCGCAGGCGAAGCGTTTGATAAAACGGCTAAGTTATTAGGTTTACCCTATCCCGGCGGAGCACATTTATCCAAGTTGGCTCAAAACACACCTCAAATAAAGTATCGTTTTCCTCGTCCAATGACCGATAGACCCGGATTAGAGTTTAGCTTTAGTGGCTTGAAAACATTTGCTCTCAACACCTGGAGAAATAGCGCTCAAGACGAACAAGCTAAAATAGACGTAGCTTATGCTTTTCAAGAAGCAGTCGTCGACACTTTGTGTATTAAAATAAAAAGAGCATTAAAAACTACTGGAGCCAAACAGCTCGTTATTGCAGGCGGTGTGAGTGCTAATCAATTATTACGCGAAAAACTTACTCAACTGGCTAAAGCGCACTCTCTCGAACTTTTTTTCCCTCGTTTAGCGTTTTGCACTGACAACGGCGCCATGATTGCTTACGTAGGCAGTGAGTATCTCAAACGTAATATTCATGATGAAAATTTGGATATTAACGTCAAAGCTCGCTGGCCTTTATATACTCTTCGCTAATGGCTTTTCGGTTTTGTTGCGAGCTGCATCGACTTCGGTCATGTACTAATTGTACACTCCCTTGTCTGCTTCGCTCGCGCCTCACCGAAAAGTCATTAGCTGTGAGTATAGATCAGTTACGATAGATCAGTAGGGGCGAATAATATTCGCCCCGCAGCAAAATTCCTCTTAGGCATTCGGTGTCACTCCAGTGGTATTAGTGATCGTTATTGTTGAGTCATAGCCTTTGTTATAATATCACTGACTTTTTACCGTACCACTCGCTTGAATAGAAATGTAACTTTGTCCACTGCTATTGGTCGCCACTGGAGAAACTATTGCAGTGCCATTCTGAGTTGTTGAATTGCCATTTCCCCAATTAACTGTATGAGAACCGCTGATTGTACCGCCCTTTTGCACAATAGGCTTGTTTGCTGCCACAGGAATCTGAGATTGGGCACTTGTCATCTGAGTAAATCCTAATAAACTCAAAAGAGAGGCCGCTATTAGCATCTTGTGACCTTTTCTCATCATGTTCCCCTTATTTATATAAACTAGAATAATAGTACAATATTATTATTAAATAAAAATGAAATGACTTGAAAAAGTTAAATTCACGTTTGCGACGCAAATTCAGTGAATTTGCGTCGCAAAATATTACATTAATAACGATACCAATGAGACTTATAAGGTCCTTCCACTGACACATTAATATATTCTGCTTGCTCAGGTGTTAATTGTGTTAACTTGACACCCAGCTTATCTAAATGCAATCTGGCGACTTTTTCATCCAATATTTTAGATAATACATGTACATTATTTTCATAGGTCTCTCCTTTTTCCCATAAATCAATTTGTGCCAATACTTGGTTAGAAAAAGACATAGACATGACAAAACTTGGATGGCCTGTTGCGCAACCTAAATTTACCAAGCGACCTTCTGCTAATACAATAATACGTTTACCATCAGGAAAAATAACATGATCTACTTGTGGTTTAATATTTTCCCAAGGATGTTGACGTAGGGATGCAATATCAATTTCAGAGTCAAAATGTCCAATATTAGACACAATAGCTTGGTGCTTCATCGCAGCCATATGGCGATATGCAATTACATGATGATTGCCTGTTGCTGTGACAAAAATATCACCAATAGGCGCCGCTTCTTCCATGGTTACAACACGATAACCTTCCATCGCAGCTTGAAGTGCACAGATAGGATCAATTTCTGTCACTAATACCGTTGCTCCTTGGCCACGCAATGTTTGTGCACAACCTTTACCCACTTCACCATATCCGGCAACTACCGCAATTTTACCCGCTATCATCACGTCTGTAGCACGTTTAATACTATCTAAAAGTGATTCTCTGCTCCCATATAAATTATCGAACTTACTCTTAGTTACTGAATCATTGACGTTAATTGCAGGCATTTTAAGCGTGCCTTTTTTGGCCATTTCATAAAGACGATGAACACCTGTGGTTGTTTCTTCAGAAACCCCTTTAATATTTTCTAATAATTCTGGATAACGCTCATGCAATAATAAAGTGAGATCACCACCATCATCCAATAATAAATTAGGATACCATCCATTGGGTCCTTTAATAGTTTGTTCTACACACCACCAATATTCTTCTTCTGTTTCACCTTTCCAAGCAAAAACAGGAATATCTTGTGCTGCAATTGCCGCCGCTGCGTGATCTTGCGTTGAGAAAATATTACAGGAAGACCAACGCACTTCGGCTCCTAATTCGCACAAAGTTTCAATCAATACTGCTGTTTGAATTGTCATATGTAAACAACCAGCAATCCGCGCTCCTTCCAAAGGTCTTTTACCTTTATATTCTGCTCGCAATGCCATTAATCCAGGCATTTCAGTTTCAGCAATAGCTATTTCCTTTTTACCCCATTGCGCTAATGATAAATCAGCAATTTTATAATCTTTCGTTGTCATGAATACATTCCCACTAAATTTAAAAGCCAATATTATACCAAGCTAACTGCTCAGAGTATATGCCCATGATCCATGGTAATGGTTAAATTATTTAGGCATTAAATCTCGTCAAATGCGATCAATTTTAGACAATGTATTGTTCAGGGCTAACGCGTCTAAATTCTTGTAAAATAAAGGCCTTTAGCACATAAAACATTAAAATTTTTGTTCAAATTGCCAATGAAATCGCTAAACGTAGGGGTAGGTCTTGTGCCTACCCGCCAATATTGATAAAAACT
>DAIAOV010000161.1 GCA_027437055.1 Legionella sp.
TAGTTCGGCGGACAGGGGGGTCAATTAACTCGGCGGAATGTATGTCCAGAGGGGTTAAATATCACGGCGCTCAACAAAAAAGAAAGTAATCATGAAGATGTGGCGTTATCGCGTCATACAGATGTTGAAAAAAGCGTATAAAGAAGGAGTTCTTGTTCTTCCAGAAGGATTAAACGCTCTATGCCCGACACTGGCTCATTTTAGCGCATGGCTTAATCGCAGACTGAATAAGCCGTGGATAGTTCATGTAGCCAAACCGCAAAAAAGCCCCCAGGCATCGATTAATTATTTGGGTCGGTATATTCGTAGGCCTCCTATTGGTCATAGCCGATTACGCCATTACAATGGTCAACATGTAACCTTTAATTTCCTGAATCATAAAACGAATCAACACGAAGATTTTCACTGCTCTACGGAGGAGTTTATCCGTAGACTGGTACAACATATCCCTAAAAAGCATTTCAGGATGCTGCGTTATTATGGGTTTCTTGCCAATAGAGTGCGAGGAGAGAAGCTTCCATTAGTTCGCACTTTATTAGGGCAAGAGCCTGAGCCGAAAACCTACAATCTGAAATATGCCGAATTGATGCAAAAGACTTTTGGAATTAATCCTAAGGAATGTATTCTGTGCCATACAGAAATGGAACTTTCTTATCGCAAAATTGGTGCTAATGCTGCGTTTTTTTATGAAAATCATGAGAAACTGGCGCAAAGAAAAAGGTTGGTTGCCTAAGTGTTCCCAGGATAGATCTATCTAAAATTTGGAATTGTATTCTACTTTTGGGCGTATTGACTTAATTTAATCCGACACACTATGTCACAAAATAGCATCCAGTCACCCTAGCCCCCTTAGTTGTTTATATTTTTACCAATACCCCTGTACCGATTTAACATTGAGATTCCTAAGTATCAAGCACGCTCATTAATTGTTCCGCATGGTGTAGTTGCTCATCACTCGGCTGGTGAAATAAATCGAGTTGCTTTGAGTCCTTAGGAATTAAATCATGAAGACACACCCCAGATTTTTTATAATAAAGCCCTGGTTTAAAAATACGCTCCAGGCATCGCTTGGCGATTTTGGTAATTAATCGTAAATCATTAGTTGGATTAATAAATCGATACTCTATGGGTTGGAAGTGCTGCGCCAAATCGTCCCGAAACCGGTTGGTATGTATAAATACAACCATGCGTTGGCAATTTAAGTGTTGGCGACGCATTTTTTCTATCGCACGGGCACAATGACTACTTACTGATTCGGCAATTGAAGTGAATTTGGTTTGCATGTGCCCAAAACTTTTGGACGACATAATGCTTTGCTTAGGCTCTACTTCCTCTAAGCCGCCACAAGCAATTCCTTGAAGCTCGAGCTCAGTACGCATCAGCACGACATTAAAACTCTTCTTCAAAAGACGGGGATTGGTCATTATCAAATCATAAGCAGTATGAATCCCTCGTGCGATTAATTTATTTTCCCATTGCCGCCCTACTCCCCATACGTCCCCTACTGAAATCTGTCCCAGCCATTGCTCACGGTTGGAGGAAATATTAAAGACTGGAATTTTTAAAACCTTTTTGCATAAATGGTTTGCTGCTTTTGCTAATGTTTTAGTACGTCCTATACCTATAGAGGTGGGTATCCCGGTATGTTTTAAAATTTTCTTTTGTAAATCCTGACAAAAAGAATCATGGCAATCCATCGGCAAACTTCTTAAATCAAGAAATGCTTCATCAATTGAGTAAATTTCCATATGAGGCCAACATTCTTCTATAGTACACATCACCCGATGGCTGATGTTGCCATAAAGTGTGTAGTTTGAGGAAAACGCTTTAACGCCATGCCGAGCACATAAGTTTTTAATTTTAAAATAAGGCTCTCCCATGGCAATACCTAATGCTTTAGCCTCATTCGAGCGCGCAATACAACATCCATCATTATTGGATAAAACCACTATAGGAACATCTTGTAAGTCAGGACGAAACAAGCGTTCGCAACTGGCGTAAAAATTATTACAATCGACAAGGGCAAACATGTTAGGCAAGCTCATGAAGCACTAAAGTCACAACACCCCAAATCACCATTTCATGCTCTTCGGTTATGTCAATGGGCTTAAATTTGGGATTAGCAGGAAGTAATTGTACTCTTCCTTCCTTTTTTGAAAGACGCTTCACCGTGAGCTCCCCATTGACCGCCGCAATGACGATGTGTCCATCTGAA
Organism: Legionella sp.; assembly: GCA_027437055.1. Classification (GTDB taxonomy): domain Bacteria; phylum Pseudomonadota; class Gammaproteobacteria; order Legionellales; family Legionellaceae; genus Legionella. The sequence goes on from DAIAOV010000161.1 coordinate 2,216, forward strand.
GGCTCTATACTTTTATCCACTAAAAGCCAATCTTCTGAAAAAATACCCACATCCACCATGGATTCCCCAGTGGCTTGTAAAACAAAGGTTGCAGAAGGATGCTTAATGAATTTGGTATTTAAATCGAGATACCCTTCAATGTAATCATCGGCAGGCGATGGAAACCCTGCTCGCACTTTACTCGAAAATAGCGGCAATCGGTACGCTGACTCATGCTTTAATTGCTCTAACTCGGAAAGCCGAGCTACCGAAATCCGAATGGCTTTGGTAGGTTCACCCCTAGGACGTCCAGCACCTGTTCTTTTTCCGCCTCGTGGAGACATGATGACTCTTTTTTGATTTACGTACAAATATCATAGACGCAAGAAAATAAACTGTAAATCCCATCTAAATTTCACGCATGCTAAAGCCAACACTAAGTCTTCGAGAGTATTAAGAAAATTTTTTTGTATTTGTTTATGGAGGCAGCGGTATTATTGCCAATGGATTATCAAAACTAGTTTTATTTACCAAAGCACTAACCCGATACCCCTCTAAATCGCTATAAGGATATGGTTTTAATAGCATCATTAATTGTTCTTTAACGCATTGGGTGTTATTTAACCAAATCCCTTGCTCTACTTCATCTAAAATAACAGGCATGCGATGATGTACCGGTTGCATCAGTGGATTGGCATCGGTAGTAATCAGACAACAGGAATGTAGTACCTCTTCATCGTGCCTCCAGGTATCCCAAAGCCCTGCAACAGCCAGCAATTCATGATTCTTTTTTTGGAAAAAATAAGGCTGTTTTCTACCATTTTCTTGATGCCATTCGTAAAACCCACTCATGGGCATTAAACAACGTTTGGATTTTATTACTTGACGAAAGGTTGGTTTTTCGGAGAGCATAAAAAAGTGTGGGGCAATTAAGCTGCCTTTTGTAATTTCATCTCTCGTTTCCTAAACGTATTATCAATTTTTAAGCCAGGGTACCAGCGTTCAAAGTGCTCATGCAATTCATCATTTAAAACAGCCATACGAGTTTGTAATAAATTGTGTGCTCCTTGTTGAGTCCATTGCATTTGCTGCTTTTTTACCATTCGCTTGGTGACCACTTCATTGATTGTTGATTCCACAAATCCCGTAGAAATAGCCTCGCCATAGCGGTATTTTTCGCCATAATTTGGGATTAAGTGTTGATTGTTAGTCACATACGTGTCCATTTCAGCTAAATACTGTAACAATTTCTTTCGCTTACGATAATGAAGCGAGTCATCATCACAAATCATATAACAGTTTTCCAGGCAATCAAGTGCCTTTATCACATTCGCATTGCTTCATAAAAAATGTTACCCAAAATAGGAATTTTTAGATTCGTTGCCTCATAAATAATGTTACCGAAGGAAGAAAAGGGACATTAGAATGGGGAAGCTTTCGATGGATCTTTATTTGGATAATGTGATTAAGAAATATCAAAAAGCGAATAGGCGCGAAAAAAGTGCACTATTAGAAGAATTATGTACGATTAGTGGTTATCACAAGAAGCATGCGATAAGACTGTTAAATCAAAGAAAACAGCCTAAGAAAGAGACGAAATCGAAACGAGGTCGTAAAGAACGTTATTCAATGCAGCTTTATTTAGAGCCTCTAAAGCGCATCTGGCTGGCAACAGACCAATTATGTGGGAAACGTTTAGAAAGAGCGATGCCTTTGTGGTTACCTTACTACAGCAGTGCTTATGATGATCTTGCCCCAGAGATTTATGAAGGGCTACTTGGTATGAGCGCATCCACTATCGATCGCATGCTATCTAAAGCAGGAGTTAAGGTGCAACGAGGTTTAAGTGGGACAAAACCCGGTACGATTTTAAAAAAACATATTCCCATAAAAACAGATCAATGGAATGAGGAAAAACCTGGCTTTCTAGAAGCGGATACAGTAGCTCACGGCCTTGTTTCTTAGCTCAATAATAGACCATTATAAGCTAGATTTCAGAAATTAATGATATGCTCTGAGCTCTTTAAATTTTATGTGGTAGCCGCTCAATAATGCCGAATAAATATCCCCAAAAGAAAGGCTGGAACGTTCCAAAACAGAAATATAAGCTAACTAATTGGTCAGATTATAATGAGGCATTAAGGCAACGGGGTAGTATTATAGTCTGGTTATCAGAGGAAGCGATAGCGCAGTGGTATGAAAAAGACAGGGTATATGACGGCACAGGTACCCCGAAGCGTTACAGTGATTTTGCGATAATAACGTGCCATGAAATGCGCCAGGTTTATAGGCTACCCCTGCGCCAAAGCCAGGGCTTTATTGATTCAATATTTAGGATGATGGGATTGCCATTGGATTGCCCTGATTTCAGTACGTTAAGCAAACGACTGAGTGAGTTGAATATCACAACACCTCGTTACAAAAAAAAAGACAAGCCAGTAGAGGGTGTTCATGCAATAGCCATTGATTCTACTGGACTTAAACGTTTTGGCCGTGGTGAATGGCATAATGAAAAATATGAATTATCGAGCAAAGCCAGCTGGTGTAAATTTCATGCAGGCGTTAATCAAAGCCATTACATAGAGGCCTGTGTGCTGACGAACAGATTTGAATCTGACGATCAGCAAGTCCCTATTTTATTGGAACAAATTGACGAGACTATTGACCATTTTACTGGTGATGGTGCCTTTGATAAGACGCCTGTTTATGAAGCTGTTCTTCACCACTCACCTAATGCGGATGTGGTCATTCCACCAAGTGGCCTTGTTTCTTAGCTCAATAATAGACCATTATAAGCTAGATTTCAGAAATTAATGATATGCTCTGAGCTCTTTAA
>DAIAOV010000162.1 GCA_027437055.1 Legionella sp.
GTGGCAATTAGCTCTAAAGTATTTATCCTTGCTATTGTACTAAAAATTAGCCTTCAACGCGAAGACGCCAAGAGCCCCTTTTTTTTACACGATCATAGCTCTAGCCGAGAATTGCTGGATTAATCCTATAACGCAAAAAATTATAAAAAGAAGGCATACCTTTTTCCAACTCAGGATGATAGGGCCCGCTTTGATCTAATTGCTTTTTATTAAGTGCTTGCTTGCCCTTATACATTGAGTAAGCTATTTCAGCATCTTCATATACAGTTTCTTCAAATGCTGCCTGTGCAGCGTTAATGAAATCAGGATATCCAGAAATTATCTCTTTTCGATGAAATAAGTCAACATTATTGATACATTGAAAAGGACCGTCTGGTTTGACCGTACTGATACATAACATATGTGGATAATATTCAATCATGATATTTGGATAATAAGCTAGCCAAATTGCACCAAATTCCGGTAATAGATTTTTATTGTATTTCAGTAAAAGTTCTGCATATTTATTATAATTAGGTGATGGTGAATTTTCGGGGTGAGATTGGATTTTTACAAATTGAGTTGAGTAGTTTTCATTGATAAGCCAATACTGCTGATTACAATTTACAAAACTTCTTAATCCTGGATGATAAGAAGGAACATGGTAATTATCTAAAAATACTTCCATAAAAATTTTCCAATTAAATTGATATGTATATTGAATCGATTTTGTATATTCATAACCAGAAAAATCTATTACGGACATTACTTCTGATGAGAGTTGTAACTCCTTGGGTACATTTTCACCTTGGAACAAAATACCATGCCAGTTTGTTAGTTTTTGTCGAAGAAGATTAAGGCAAGGATTCTTAGGAAAACGCGGTGCAATTTTCAGTGTTCCTTCTGGATCATACGTCCAGTGATGTAAGGGACAGATAATTTTTTCAGTGTTTCCATTTCCTGATAACATAATTCCCTGATGATGTCGACAAATATTCGAAATAAGATCAATACTATTTTCATTTCGCATCAGCATTTCTGCATTATTCATTCGCTCGAGAACAAAATAATCATGTAACTTTGGTACCATTAATTCATGACCAACATAAATAGGAGAATGCTTGAAAATCAACTCTTGTTCCATTTGATAAATATCTTGATCGAAATACCATGATATAGGAATCGGTGAGTATGAATTTTTTTCCATTTTAATTAACCCCAGTAAAGTAAAAAAAGCATCTTATTAAAATCCTAAATTCATCTCAAATGGAATAGTGATTTAGGCGCTAGCCAAATATATACAGTCATTTTACCCGCCTATTCGCTTTGTATTTATATCTAGAAAATTGCGATATTTCTCAGCAACCAAGTCTTTTTCATTATCAACCGTAATCATATGATAACTATCGTATAAAATTATTTTTTCTACTACAGTTGACTGTATATTGTTAGCAATTACCTCAAGATTTTTTAAACTAGCAATATCATCTTCTTTAGCATGCATAATTAGAGTTGGGCAAGTAACTAAAGATAAATTTTTAATAGTCACATGATTTAACCGAAACATATGGTGTAAGTGATAAATTGTAAGCTCAGCAAGATCAAGATCTGCTAAAGAAGACAATAGCGCTCTACTCTCCATATTTTTAATGCTAGGTTCTGAAATACGAAAAGTGGCTTTATAGCGCCAGGGTGAATAATAGATAAGTTGGATTAAAAACCTATGCCAGGGCATACTCCTTTTAACGAGGTAAAGAGAGGCAGATAAAAGCACTAATGTGGATATTTCGTTACCGACAAGTTCTGCTATTCTAAGTGCCATGACAGCACCACCACAATGACCACCAACTGAAACAGTCTTATAGCGGCTTTTTATTGTTCTAAAAACAGTCAAAGCCTCAAGAACCCAGCTTTCAAAAGGCGCGTAAGTTTTCTTGTTTCGTTCATAGGTATAGCAATCAATATAAGGAATTTCAACAGTATAACCACTCTCATTTAATTTTTTTGCAAGCTCAATAATCTCTAATGGGCTACCATTCAATCCATAAAAAAGAAGAACGGCATCCTCACCTCCCTCCATATATAAAGATCTCTTAGGTCTGATCACTGCATCACTGTAGCCAAAGGAAGCACTCGCGTCAAAGCTGCTCGCACTGATCTGAGCAGGTGGTTTTTCTGATAGAACCTTAAAATCCAAGCGTTCTAGTAGGTGGGCGCTTAATGATTTAACGTTTGAATAATCAAATACTACTGTATTAGCCAAGCTTACTGAAAAACCAACCTTAGTTTGTAAGGTATTTTTCAAATCTAGCGCCATAATCGAGTCCATACCTAAATCAAAAAATCCTTTATTTATATTAATACTATTGGGATCTGCGCTATTTAGAACTTCAGCTATTACCCCTTTGATTTTATCGGTAAGTACTTGTTCTCGATGCTCATTAGGAGTGGCTGCAAGTAAAGTGACCCATTCGCCTTGGCTTGCTGCTTTCGGAGCTACTAAATGGGCTAGATAAGGAATGCTTTGAGCCGCAACTTTAGACCAATCAATATCAATAACCCCAATCTGAGCTTCAGGAGTTGTAAGCAGTGCATCCAAAGTCGCAAAAGCATGTTGAGTAGTAAGTGCCTTTATTCCTTGATCTTTATGCACTGATTCAAGTCCAGAAGCCATTCCCACCCCACCAAAGGGTCCCCAATTAATACTCAACGCCGGAAGCATTTGATGACGACGTTTGATAGCTAGTCCATTCATAAATGCATTAGCCGCTGAGTAATTGCTTTGGCCAGGATTACCTAACAAAGCAGACATAGAGGAAAATAAAACAAAACAATCCAAAATTAGAGACTGGCTCAGTTCATCAAGGTTTCTACTGCCCTGAACCTTAGGCGCCAAAACAGCATCAATATCCTCTTTCCTTAAATTCAAAAGCAATCCATCATGCAGTAAACCGGCCAAATGAAAAATCCCTTTTAAAGGAAATCCACTTTCAGCAATGGCATCAAAGACTGCCTTTAGTGCCTGTGTATCAGCCACATCGGCGGCATAATGCCTAATACTCACTCCTTCAGCTTGCTGTTGCTCCATCCATTGCTTTAGCTCATCCGAAGTCTTGCTTCGACTAGTCAAAGCCAAGTGTTTAACACCTCGTTGGATCAAATGTTTCGCAAGCTCAAATCCTAAACCTCCCGTTCCTCCAGTGATTAAATAAGTAGCATCGGCTCGATAATTAAAGGGATGGGGAATGGTCTTTACCGCCGCAGAATTATCATCTGCATTAAATAAACGGGGCACATAAACCGCATTCTCACGCAAAATGATTTGGGGCTCGGGTAAGGAATTAGTGCCAATCAAATCCAAAACTGGTTCCAATGGCTCTTTGTCTTTAATATCAATCAGATAACAAGGGATCCCCCCTACTTCTTGATACAATGTTCGCCAAAAACCAAGAGCTTGAGTATGGCCTGGATTGACCTCATCCCCAGCTTCAAGACCAAAAGCCAAATGGGTTACTAAGGTAAAGCTCAAAGGTTTATTGACCAATAATTTTTTTGCCAAAGAAACCAAAGTCTTAAAATGATTCTCATAAACAAAAACAACATGGCGATTGGTTGGATCTTCATCACTAGAGCCCTTAACTACCAGTACATCCTGATTGACTTTCAATGCTAAAGGTAAGGTGTATAATTCATAATTCTCAAGATAACGTTCGTGTACCACTTCTCGATTAGCAATCACTTTAGTTTTCTTAATATCTAACCAATATTTCTGGGTGTCAAAACAATAAGTCGGTAAGCTGACTTTGCGCAAAGCGTTATGATAAGGTTTATAATAAGTTTCCCAATCAATGAATTTGCCTGATAAATACTCGGAGAGCACTATATTAAAATCAGTTGAAGTAATAAGCTCATCATTTAAAGACACTTCCACAAACGTGAGTTTATTGGATTTTAATTGCTTAATTAAATCTTCTTTATTATGAACCAGGCATGCAATGCGATGAGTAAAATGACTCCGACCAATGGCAGAAGTATAACAAATGTGTGCCAATTGCTCTGGGCTATGTTCTAAATAATGAATGTAAGTCTGTATTAATTCATCAAGCGATTTTTGGGTCTTCGCCGATAAAACAAAAATCTGCGTTTGAGGAAGTGTAATGTCTTCTTCTTTAATAATTCGATTTGGCGCCTCTTCCAAAATCATATGGGCATTAGTTCCGCTAAAACCAAAGGAACTTACCGCCGCATGACGCATAGGACTATGCGTTTCCCATACTTCATTTTTAGTGACAATTTCTGCAGGGAAATTCAACTGAACAAATGGATTTAGATGCTCGAAATTTAAATGTTTGGGTAGTTCTCCATGCTGTAGGGCTAATACTGTTTTGATTAAACCCGCCATCCCTGCAGCGGCTTCCAAGTGGCCAATATTGGTTTTTACGGAGCCTAATTTTAATACATTATTTGGCTCCCGATTAAGACCATACACTTTCCCAATGGCCTGGATTTCAATGGGGTCGCCCAAACTGGTTCCCGTGCCATGACATTCCACATAATCTATGTCTGCCGATTTTAATTGTGCTTCTGCCAAAACTTTGCTTAATAGTTTTTCTTGTGCCTCGCCATTAGGCACAGTAAGACCACTACTGGCACCGTCTTGGTTCACCCCTGAAGCCTTGATTACTGCTAAAATAGTGTCCTTGTCGCGTACTGCCTCTGATTTTCTTTTTAATAGCACAATGCCACACCCTTCACCGCGGACATAACCATCGGCTTTCTCATCAAAAGTTTTGCATCGCCCATCGGGTGCTAACATCCCCGCTTTGGAAAAGATAATGGATAAATCAGGAGAGAGTATGGCATTAACCCCGCCTACAACAGCGAGGTTGCATTCATTACTTTGTAAAGACCTACAGGCTTCGTGCAAGGCAACCAGCGAGGAGGAGCAAGCCGTTTCTATAGCCATATTGGGCCCTTCAAAACCAAAATAATAAGACAAGCGCCCAGTGGCTGTGCTCGCCGCATTACCCGTTC
>DAIAOV010000163.1 GCA_027437055.1 Legionella sp.
AAGATAATGCCCCTGAAAATTTCTCTATTATTCGACACATCGCTTTAAGTATGCTCAAAAAAGAAAAAACATCTAAAGTCGGGATTAAAATTAAACGAAATAAAGCAGGTTGGGATAATCGGTATCTCGCTCAGATTCTAATGTCAAGCGATTTTTAGCGCGATTGCCCTAGTCTAATATGGAGTTTGGGTATCGATGGAGCGCTATTTGTGATATTTTATGGAGCAGTACAACCCGAGTAACTTTAAAGAGTGTGAGCAAGCATGGCGTTTAATAGCCGTTTTTATTTTGCCAATCCGGATAAAGTCGGTCGATTTATTAATCGCTGGGATCTCCTTTTATTGGTTATTATTTTTTCTGTTATATTTTTTTTGGGCTGGGCCGGATCACAAATGGCAATCCCCTATCAATTAGGGGAGCAAATACCTATTTCTTTGGCGCCTTCTAATCTTCCTTTTTATGCATTACGAACGGTACTAAGGCTATTTATTGCCCTCATTTTTTCTATAATTTTTACCTTTATTATTGGTGCTTTAGCTGCAAAAAATCGACGGGCGGAGCAGATTATTATTCCCGCTATTGATATTCTGCAGTCTATTCCAGTTCTGAGTTTTTTGTCCATTACAGTCACTGGATTTATTCATTTATTTCCTAATAGTTTATTGGGTCCTGAATGTGCTTGTATTTTTGCTATTTTTTGTGCCCAAGTTTGGAACATGACTTTTGGCTTTTATCAATCCTTAAAGACCCTGCCTCACAATTTGAAGGAGGTGGCTTCTATATTTCGTCTATCTGCTTGGCAGCGATTTTGGAAAGTAGAAGTGCCTTTTTCGATGTCAGGATTATTATGGAATATGATGATTTCCATGTCAGCAAGTTGGTTTTTCGTGGTTTTATCTGAAGCAATATCTGTGGCTCATCAGAGTATTCGCTTGCCGGGAGTAGGTTCTTATATCGCTTTAGCCATACAGCAGAAAGATTTACATGCTGTAGGATATGCCATATTAACCATGGTCATCGTTATTTTTTTATATGACCAAATTTTATTTAGACCATTAATTGCGTGGTCCGAGAAGTTTAAAGTAGAGCAATCTCCTGATGAGACAGAATACCAATCTTGGTTAATCGATTTAATAAGAGGCAGTCGTTTAATGAAACGACTTACGAAAGCTATAGGGGTGTGTACCGATGCTTTCGTTAACGCACGTTGGTTACGCATCAGCGAGCCTAAAGCGGTAAAAGAAATAGACTTTAAAAAACAAAAGCGAAGAGATAGATTTTGGGGCGCACTCATTTTAATTCTAATGATTTGTGGTTGCTGGTTTTTGCTCCGATTTATTCTTGCTGAATTGAAAGCCAGTGATATTTTGCATGTATTTTTATTGGGTGCTGCGACCGGAACTCGAGTGATTGTATTAATTATACTCAGCTCGCTTATTTGGATCCCTGTTGGCGTATGGATAGGATTAAGACCACGTATTGCGCAAAAAATACAGCCCGTAATTCAATTTGTGGCCGCTTTCCCAGCAAATTTATTTTATCCATTATTTGTTATCGCTATAGTCGAATTTAATTTAAGTGTTGAGATTTGGGTTACTCCTTTGATGATTCTTGGGACTCAATGGTATATTTTATTTAATGTGATCGCGGGAGCATCGACAATTCCTCGAGAGCTATATCTTGCTGCAGATAATTTTGGTTTAAAGGGATGGATTTGGTGGAAACGACTCGCTTTGCCAGGAATTTTCCCTTTTTATATTACAGGAGCAATCACTGCTGCTGGAGGTGCATGGAACGCTAGTATTGTGGCTGAATGGGTCAGTTGGGGAAATGTAACCCTAAGAGCTACGGGTTTGGGGGAATACATACAGGCAAGCACAGCATCTGGCAATTTTCCTCAAATTGCTTTAGGTACAGCAATGATGTGTATTTATGTGTTGGCCTTTAACCACCTTATTTGGCGTCCGCTCTATCGCCTAGCGGAAGAGCGATTTAATCTTAATTGAGGCCTCAATGTCCGAAACTATTATTACTATAGAAAATTTAAGTAAGTCTTTTAAGAAGGCGGCTGTTCAAGAACTGTTAGTTCTTGAAGATGTTAATTTCAAATTACAAGAAGGGGAGATTGTTGCCCTATTAGGTAAATCAGGCTCAGGAAAATCAACTTTGTTACGCATTATTGCCGGACTTGTGGCCCCTTCGAGTGGTTCAGTAACCTATAGAGGAAAACCAGTGACTAGACCTGTTGCTGGTATTGCTATGGTATTCCAATCGTTTGCTCTAATGCCTTGGCTTACTGTTTTGGAAAATGTGGAGCTTGGTCTTGAAGCCCAAGGAGTAAGTCGCGAGGAACGCAGACATAGAGCAATTGAGGCTATAGACATAATTGGTCTTGATGGTTTTGAATCGGCTTTTCCTAAAGAGTTATCAGGGGGTATGCGTCAGCGAGTAGGGTTCGCTCGGGCTTTAGTAATTAATCCGGATGTCCTTTTAATGGATGAGCCTTTTTCGGCCCTTGATGTACTTACGGCAGAAAACTTGAAGTCTGACTTATTGGAATTATGGAAAGAGAAGAAAACGAATACCAATGGCATTCTGCTGGTTACCCATAATATTGAGGAGGCTGCTACTTTGGCTGATCGCATCGTTATTTTTGGTAACGATCCGGGCTATATTCGTGCGGAGTTACCTGTCACTTTACCTCAACCGCGTGATCCAGAGACCCCTGAATTCCGTGCTTTGGTTGATAAGATTTATACCTTGATGACTACCGGCCCCAAAGAAAAGGCAAAACGGGCTCAACGCGAACGTCAAATAGGTTTAGGCTATCGTTTGCCCGATGTAGAACCTTCGGAGTTATCTGGTTTGATTGAAACCATGAAGTCTTTTGAAGAGCGTATCGACTTACCCGAGCTTGCTGATGAGCTGATGATGAATATAGACGATTTATTCCCTATCTTGGAAACGTTAGAAATCCTAGGTTTTGCTAAAGTATCTGCAGGGGATATTCAATTAAGTGATCTAGGCAAGCAGTTCTCCGAGGCCGATCTGCAAGAGCGTAAACAATTATTTGCCCAGCGATTGTTAGAGAAGGTTCCATTAGCACGTTATATCCGTCGAGTTTTAGATGAAAAAGTGGGGCATAGAGTTTCTGAAGAGCGCTTTTTGAGTAAATTGGAAGATTATTTAAGTGAGAAAGAAGCGGAACGAGTATTACGTACCATGATTGACTGGGGGCGGTATGCGGAGATTTTCGCCTATGATTTTAACACAGGAATTTTGAGCTTGGAAAATCCTGGTAAAGGGGTGTGAAGTATCCTGGTTGCTCTTTTCGTGCTTGTTTAGGTAGATGTGGGGGTTGCAAACAACTGTAGGTCGAGCAACAAATTGCCCGACATTGAGCTCTAAAATGGCACATCCTTCCTCGGGCACGCACCAGTTCACGTAAGATAGTTGTTACTTTTAAGCCGGTTGCTTCATTAAATAATCAAGAATTTGAAACAAGCGCTCTGGGCTACCTGCCATTTGCAAGTCGGTCTTATATTTATTATTAACAACAAAGGCGGGGACGGCGTTAATTTGGTATCTTGCCATTAAACTCATCCCATCGCTAACCCGCATATCAATAGTTGATGAGTTCTCAAAGGCACTTTTTGCAATTTCTCTGTCGACTCCTTGGCTAATGAAAAAATCTATCATTGATTGTTTGGTATTTAATGGTTTCTTATCATCTTGTATGGTTTTAAATAATAGAGGGTTTAGTTTATCAGACATAGCCAGTGCTTTAGCGGTGTAATAGGCTTTAGCATATAATTCCCAATCGGGTTTAAACACAACGGGAACACGCTCTACTTGGACATTTTTTCCCATTTTGGCAGCCCATTCAGTGAGTGGTACCTCAAGACGATAACACCACGGGCAGCCATAACTAAAAAATTCAGTTACAACCGGCGCTTTATTTTTATTGTCCACGGGTTGAGGATTAGAAACCGGTTGATAATCTTTACCTTCAACGAAGGGGGCAGCCAATGCTAGAGCTGGTAGAAGGAAGATTAGGGCAATTATTTTTTTTAACATGTTTTAGTTCCTTATGTTCAGGATGACAGGGCTTTGCTTCAAGCAATGGAGATGGTAACAGACCCTAATATAAACCTTCAATATAATATGCTACAGAGGTCATATCATCATCATCCATTCGACTACAAATATCGTGCATGATATGGTTTAAGTCATTGGTTCTTTTACCATTTTTAAAAGCACGTAATTGCATCAGAGTGTACGCTGCATGTTGCCCCGAAAGTACAGGAAAACCTGCTTGAGCATTACCAGTACCTTTAGGGCCATGGCAGGCAATGCATGCTGTAATATGTTTATCAAAGTCTCCTCCACGATAAATTTGTTCCCCGCGTTGTAGAAATTTTTGTGGGGTTGAGCCTTGGGCGTGAGGGATTTGAGCATAGAATGCGGCTAACTCTTCTATATCTTGAGGGCTAAGTGTAGCAACAATGGCCGTCATCGTTGGCGATTGTCGTTGACTTCCTTGTTTGATGTCATTTAATTGTTTGATGAAGTATTTTTCATTCTGACCGGCAAGATTAGGCCATTCTGGATTGGTGCTGATGCCTTGTGCGCCGTGGCAGGCAGCACAAACTTGAGCTCGAGCCACAGCGAGTTTGGAAAGAGGACGTGCATGGGAAAGAGAACTGGTGGATTCTGAAGAGGTGTTGTCTTGACCATAAACAAATACAGGAGAGCACAGAATAAAGGCTAGTGCTAATTTTTTCATCGATTTCTCATTATAATTTCTTGAATTAATGGTACACTGCTTAGGTTTAAATCCCAAAATGAAATTGAAGCCAATGTCCGTAAATCCATATTCTAAAGCAGTATTTTTAAAAAGTGCAGCCCGTGTTGATCAATTACCTGCAGATTCCGGTTATGAAATAGCTTTTGCAGGGCGTTCCAATGCAGGAAAATCCAGTGCTT
>DAIAOV010000164.1 GCA_027437055.1 Legionella sp.
ATAATTTGCTATCCTATACGGAAAACAGTCTTTTTTATAGACTGTTTCTACAAATGATAGATTAGACTTCTTTCGAAACTCGCTGAATCGAGCTAAGTGCGAGGAGAAACGGAGCGCAGAACCGGAGTGTACACGCAAGTACATGAGGATTCGAGCACCGTACAGACGAAGCAATTCGCCGATACAGTAGCGTTTCGAAAGAAGTCTATTAGACCGCTTGTACTTAAGCAAAAGGGTAGTTCTGCAACAAATTTATTATTAAGAGCTAGCTTTAAAAATTATGAAGGTACAAAAGAATGCGTTTTATTAACCGTTGCTTCAATAAACAACTTGAAGAATTATGTCAACGCTCAATGCAATTAGAAGAACTATCTAATAAGGTAACTCAATTATTGCCTCCAAATTTGGCTGCGCAATGCCAAGTAGGAAGCTTCAATAAAGGATGTTTAGTCTTAACCACAACCAATGCGGCCTGGGCTTCTCAGTTGCGCTATACTATTCCTGAATTGCGCGATAAATTACGAAAAGAGGCGGGGATGTATCAACTGCTATCAATAAAAATTAACGTAATCGAACCAGCAGAACCCTATAAAATACAAAAGCCTAAACAGCATAATGAGATATCCGACGAGGCTAAAGCCATAATTATCAGTGAAAGCCAACAATGTACCTATCAGCCACTACAAAAAGCGTTGTTACATCTCGCGAGAAAAGATAAGCTGTAACCGTTCAAGCAACGGCGAAAAGCATATACTCACAACCTTTACAACCCATTTAAGGTCAGATATTTTATAAAAATCAGATTACATACTCCAAGGGAAGGAACAATGAATCAAGATGAAAAGATAGTACTATCGAATGATCCTGTCGCATCAGTTTTAAAATGGATTTTATTAATCACCGCGATTTTATGTTTTGTTGTGTTGGTATGGGGAACCTATAAAACATACCAGCTAGCTCCTCCACTGCCTCAACAATTTCAATCATCCTCCGGACACGTCATTATGACAGCTGATGATATTGTTGCCGGTAAAGCAGGATTCCAACGCGCCGATCTTATGGATTATGGGAGCCTTTATGGCATGGGTTCCTATTTTGGAGAGGATTACACGGCTAAATATTTAGTTCGTTTAGGTCGTCTCATTGAAGATAAAACAGCACAACTTCGTTTTGGTAAACCCTTTGCCAATTTATCTGAAGGAAGTCAGTATTTAGTTCGTAAAAGCATGCAACATGAATTACAACAAACCGATCTGAGCCAAAAAATCAGTATTATATCGCAGCCAGTAGCCGACTCGATTCAGCAATTGAAAACTGAAATCGCACAAACCTTGCTTAATCATGATGCAGAGACTGGCTGGACAAAAGCATATAGCCTAGATCAACAAAGCGCATTACAAACCGCAGATTTCCTTATCTACTCGTCATTAACTACCATCGCACATCGTCCTGGAAAAAACAGTTCTTATACTAATAACTGGCCTTATGAACCGACTATGGGCAATAGTCCAACAACACATACTTTTTATTGGACTTGGATTTCTTTCTGCTTTGTTTTTTTAGGTTTTGGCGCTGTTTTATATATTTACCATCGTTATCTTAGTGCTGCCGATGAGGCACCTAAAACTGTCATTTTTTCTAACTTCAAAACATTAACGTCAAGCCAAAAAAAGGTAGGACAGTATTTTGTTGTTGTTGCTCTCGTTTTTTTAATACAGATTGGAGTGGGTGCAATTTTGGCACATTACTATACAGAACGAACCGGATTTTATGGAATTCCTATTAATAATTTTCTACCGTTTAATTTTCTACGAGACATACATATCCAAACCCCTATTGTCTGGATAGCGCTATCTTGGATCAGTGCCGCAATTTTTATGTCACCAATTATCAGTAAAAAAGAAGCCAAGGGACAAGGTTTTCTAGTCGATGTATTATTCTGGGTTACGTTATTTATTGTTATTGGAGCCATCATTGGGAATTATTTAGGGATTATGGGTTATGTCAATCCAGTTTGGTTTTGGATTGGCAATCAGGGTCTCTCCTACCTACAACTGGGCAGACTGTGGCAAATTTTATTTTGTATAGGACTATTTCTTTGGAGTTTTATTGTCTTTCGTGGAATGTGGCCAACTTGGAATGAGGTAAAAAACGCCACAGTCCAATTTTGGACAGGACACATTAGATTGGAACATCTGTTCTGGGCAAGCACTTTCAACATCGCCATTTTGTATTGCTTTGGAATGATTCCACTGACAGGTATTGAAAAGTCATTCACTATTACTGACTTTTGGCGTTGGTGGGTAGTTCATCTTTGGGTAGAGCAATCCTTTGAGTTTTTTGCCGCTTGTGCAACCGCCTATCTTCTTATGGGGACGGGGTTAGTCTCTCGAACTCTTGCCGAACGAGCAATGTATTTTGAAACCATTCTAGTGTTTTTGGGTGGTGTCATAGGAACAGGGCATCATTGGTATTGGACAGGTTCTCCTGACATTTGGGTACCCCTTGGTTCCATGTTCTCTTTTATTGAAGTATTACCCTTGGTTCTCCTAATTATTGATGCAATTGAACAGCGACAATTGATTAAACGACAAGGAGCGTTTACTTATAATTTAGCATTCCTCTATATTCTCGGCGCCTCTTTTTGGAATTTCATTGGTGCAGGAGTTTTCGGGGGAGGAACACTCAACGCACCGTTGATTAATTATTACGAACATGGAACTTTTTTAACGCTAAATCATGCACATACTGCATTGTTCGGTGCCTTTGGTCTACTAGGACTTGGCTTAGTATATTTTTGCTTACGCTTTGCCGCAGGCAATAACACCTCTTGGAGTGATCGTTTAGGCGTTTGGGCATTTTGGCTTTATAACATTGGTGTTTTATTGTGGATAGCCTTGAATTTCTTTCCCATTGGTTGGTCACAATTGATGGATGTTTATGAGAACGGTTTTGCTCATTCAAGAAGCATTGATTTTTATAATACCACTCTCTTATGGCAATGGTTACGTTTACCAGGAGATGTTGTATTTGCAGCCGGCGCATTAGTGATGACCTATGATTTTATTATCAAACTAGGGCCATTTTTCCCCAAGTTCAAGAAAGTAAGTCTACTAAATCAAGAAAATAATGTGAGCTGATGAAGAAACGATGTAGGTCGGGCAACTAATTGCCCGACAAAAGGCAATAATAAATAACTGTTCACCTAATGGCGTCAACTTAAGTCGCCCTCGGGAACAATCCGAGCCACCATTAGGGAGCGGATGTGGTCTTGGTTTATCAGCTTGCTGACGCGCGCGGCTCGGATCGCGCGGTTTAAGTTGACGCCATTAGGTGAACGCTTCAGCAAACCGTCGTTCTACCCAACTGCTATCTAAGTAATTAAAACAATCTTGCAAAAAATCTGTCAACTCGTCTTCTCCCAAGACTCGTTCAAATCCTACAGGTTCCACCTCATGATGGATGTATTCACCAAAATACTCCATGGAAAAACTCAAATAATCGTGAGTGTGCAAAATAAAAGTATGCCATAGCTCATCTAAGATGAGCAAAGGACCAAAAAAATAGGTCTTTTTACCTTGGTAGGTAGCTCTCTGTTTACTAAGCCATAACCAGGCTAATAAATCGCTAAATAGCTGTTGCCCCTCTTGAATAGAAAACTCAGGATGGTGATGACAAAAATGAGATACTACCTGCTCATTTTGATAACAGAGCAAGTTTTTGAGCGTACTATTCACCGCCCACAGCAGGTTTTTTTAGCGCTAGGCTTTTGAGTAATATAACGGATTATTCTGCAAATCATTTCTTCTTTAGTCATTATTTACTCGCTAATTAGATTATTAGGAATCGTCAGTCTAACAATTGTTTACAATGGACGCAATTGGATCACTTTATTTTCGTCTATTAACATCATATGCTGCGGAGGAATATCTTCCCATCCCTCCGCTAAATCATTAAATCGTTCGGAAGAAACCACGATGTAACTTGGTGGCTCTTCTTTTTTAGGCCACTCTTCTTCACTAGAAAAAACATACCCTTCTAAATAATGGAAGCTAAGATTTTTTTTCTTTTTATCAGTGCAGTAACGAGTAGCAATCATTCTATGTCCATCAGTCATGCACAAATTATAGTAGGAAGGGCCTTTTCTGCCGAACTCCGTAATGAGATCATTTACCTGATGTAAGGTTTGTTCTAATACGTCAGCAACAACAGAAAGTCGAGTCAAATCACGCCCTTTCGCCAGTTGTAGAAATAAAGCAAATAAATGTTCGGAATCTGTCTCACCTTGTATCCAATCGTAAATATCATCATCCAATAAATGTCGTAGATGCCTTTTTATTAAAATAAAATCATTAATATCGCCATTATGCATGAACATCCAATCTCCATAGATAAAAGGATGACAATTATAATTTGTTACACCTCCCGCACTAGCTGAACGCACATGAGCAAAAAAGCATGGAGACTCAATCTTCGCAGTTAAATGTAATAAATTTCTGTCATTCCATGCTGGCGCTATTGAGGTAAATAAAGCAGGAGTCGTGCTTATTTGAGGGATATACCAACCTAAACCAAAACCATCGCCATTGACCCGCAAATTAGTTTCGCGCGCATGCAAGCTTTGCATTACTATAGAATTATTAGGAGTGACTAAAATGTCTTCCAATAAAGCTGGACGTCCTAAATAAGCTACTATACGGCACATAATCGAAACTCCTCTATAAATCCTGTATAGCCCCTAGTTATAGCCTGGTTGCTTGCAACTAGGGAGAGTATTGGTTCCCGGTTGTAAACAACCGGGCTTGTATCTTTAAAAGGTAGGCAAAAAAGCTTAATCTCAAGGGCACTTGGGATGGGAGAAGAGATCTTG
>DAIAOV010000165.1 GCA_027437055.1 Legionella sp.
AGTCCCTGCGGCTAATTGGGGATCGGGTAGTTGTCCGTCTGCGATTGATTGCTGTCTTAGGGCTTGGCTGTTTGCGTTTAAACGTTGTAGCTCTGGAGATTGGTTAATTGCTAGATGTTCTGCTTCGGTTAGAGTCAGTGGTCGGTTTTGTGCAAAAGCAAAGGGTGCTATTCCCCAAAAAAGGTATAACATTGCTGCAAAGAATCGAAAGACACCTTTTGTTTTCATGTACTGACCTTAAAAATTAACTGTCTAATAATAGTAGTGACACGGTACAATATAAAGAGTGCCCTCAGTTGTTTTATAGATAATTGGGTTTTCCTGCATATCAAGCCCAAACTGGCAATGATCAATCATCAGTACTCATCTCCTTCGTCTCTTGCAATGCAAATGCATAAGTGAATAACCCTATTGTGGCTATAAAAGCTAATGAAATAAATCCCACATCTGGTTCTGGTTAAGAACCTCCAAAAATGATCTGGTCTAATATTGAGTAATTTCAATATTAGATTATATCTATTTTTCTGGTTCCAGGTTTCTTTCTGAAAACCATGAACGTTGTAGCCAAAAGGCAACATCCACTAACAAAATAAGAACAGGTACTTCAACCAGTGGGCCAATGACTGTTGTAAAAGCAATGCTAGAATTTAGTCCGAAGGTAGCAATTGCTACAGCAATAGCCAGTTCAAAATTATTACTGGCTGCTGTAAAAGACGCTGCTGTTGTTTTTTCATAGTTAGCACCAACGAGTTTGCCCATCGCAAAACTGATAAAGAACATCACAATAAAATAAAGTGTTAATGGAGTTGCAATACGAATCACATCCAAGGGAAGTTGTAAAACCATAGCCCCTTTCAAAGCAAACATTGACAATATCGTAAAAAGCAGAGCAACTAGGGTAATAGGAGAAATTTTTGGTAAAAAATGGGTTTCATACCAAGACAGCCCTTTTTTCTTTATCAATACAAAGCGAGTTAGAAATCCAGCAAAAAAGGGAACTCCAAGATAGATAAAGACACTTTCAGCAATGGTCATAAAATCGATGTGAATTATTTGGCCAGTCATGCCTATCAGAGGAGGCAAGACCGTGAGGAAAAACCAGGCATAGATACTAAAAAACAACAATTGAAAAATGCTATTAAACGCGACTAAGGCTGCAACATATTGATTATCACCCTCAGCCAGCTGATTCCAGACAATGACCATGGCAATACACCGCGCTAACCCAATGAGAATGAGTCCAGTCATATATTCAGGGTAGCTATGCAAAAATAAAACAGCAAGCCCAAACATGAGGAATGGACCAATAAGCCAATTTTGAATTAAGGACAATAATAAAATGCGCCAATCTCTAAATACCAGCGGTAATTCTTCATATTTCACTCGGGCCAGAGGAGGGTACATCATTAAAATCAATCCAAATGCGATAGGAATATTGGTGGAGCCAATAGATAATGAGTTGATAAATTGTGGTGTTTCCGTAAAGAGTGAACCGATACCAACACCTGCGGCCATGGTCAGGAAAATCCAGAAGGTTAAATACCTATCTAAAAAAGAAAGGCGATGGGTGCTACAAGTGTTCATGATAGCAACTCCTTTTCTATCCGTTGTTTCAGTTGATTAAATACCTCCTCAAATGCGGCATTAATTTCCATTTCAGAGCCTTCTGCTTTAGCAGGATCAGGAATACTCCAATGGAGTTTTTTCGGGTGACCAGGGAAAATGGGACAACTTTCGCGAGCGGCCTGATCACAGACGGTAATCACTAAATCAATAGACTCTGATTTAAACTCATTCCAGGATTTACTACGAGGCGCATTTGGCTTTATGCCATGATTGGTAAGCGTTTCAATTGCTTTGGGATGTATGTTTCCAGTCGGGAAACTACCCGCGCTAAAGGCTAGATGGCGGCCATTGGAGTAATGATTGGTTATAGCTTCGGCCATAATAGACCGACAAGAATTACCTGTACAAAGAAATAATAATCTAATTGGCTTAGTATTCATCAGCCACAGCATCCAGTTGCTTTTGACTTGGTATCACAGCAAGAAGTTGTTGTGTTTTTTTCTGGTATACAACAAGAGCTTTCAGTTGAATCTCCACCCGAAAAAAATTGTACATCTTGCATGGTATGATAGGCTTCCCAGACGATTCCATTTGGGTCATTGACCCATGACTTCTCTGATTTGGCATAACAACAGGTTGTTTCACCCTCACTATGCATAGAAATATTGGCTTCTGAAAATTGTTTTCTTAATTCCGCTAACTCAACGGCATTATCTACTTGAATACCTAAGTGCTCTACCCCATGTTTGTCAGCACGCGTTGAAATTGCAAAATTGATGCGCGGATCTTCCAGCATCCATTTGGCATAATCAGATTTCACTTTGACAGGCTCAGCTCCAAACAAAGCATTATAGAAACGGATGCTCTCATCAAGGTTGCTCACACCAATATGAATATGAAAACGCTTCATGATTTACTCCTTAGTAGAAGGACAACAACTATTTAACTCAATAACGAGACAATTTTTTGTATCGGGTTGTTGAATTCTGACTTGTTGTTTGCTGCAACAATCCTGAACAAGAAAGGCGATAAAATCCCGCATTAATTCAAAATTTGCTGAATAAAAAACATAACGTCCTTTACGGCAAGAGGTTACAATTCCAGCATGAGACAAGTGGCTTAGATGAAATGACAAGGTATTGTGTAAGATACCTAATTCATCGCCAATTGCACTTGCTGATAACCCTTCAGGTCCCGCCTGAACAAGTAATCGAAAAACTTGCAAACGGGTTTCTTGCGAAAGAGTATCAAATATTTTTATAGATTCTTTTGTGTCCATAATTCCAGAATAGTCGAATAATTAAATTTAGTCAAATGTATTAGGTGCGGCAATCCAAAAATGATCTACATAGAGTACATTAAAATAATTTGCTTCTACGTTCTAATAATATAACGTCTCTCCAAACACCATTTAACTGACCTAACTTTTCTCTAAAACCAATTTCACGAAAACCAAGTTTTTTATGAAGTATGAGACTTGCTGAATTTTCAGGAAAGATCCCAGCCTCCAATGTCCATATTTTATTTTTCTCTGATTCGGAAATAACTTTCGAAAGAAGTAAACTGCCAATCCCCTGATTTTGATTATATTTAGATACATAGACACTAACTTCAGCTACCCCAGAATATACACAACGATTTGATATAGGGCTTAACATTGCCCTACCCATCATTTGTGTGGATGTTGCTACAAATCTACATATGGTTAAATGGGTTTTATCCCATTCATGCCACTTTGGAGCAGCTGTTTGAAAAGTTGCATTTTGAGTGGCTATACCTTCTAAATAGATATTTTTAACCTCGTTCCAATCAGAAGACAGCATTGTTCTTATAGTAGTTGTCATAGTTCACTCAGCTAGATAAACCGTTGAAGTATTTTTATAACTTTGTCTTATTGGAGTCAATCAGCGCAGGATTTGTCCTTGCATTCAAAATATTCGAGATGCTGTTGATAATTTATATTCAGATAGGAGGCAGTTTCTGGGGTATTCTTAAAATACCCCATAATAGAAAACAACGGAGCGTTTCTATAAAATTCAGCAGTCCATTTAGAGTAATTTTTCTTCATTTGGTGTAAGCTCTATTTTATTATCATTAGGACGATCGCTATGACAGATAAAATACGTGGAAAGGTAAAATGGTTTAATAAAGATAAAGGATTTGGCTTTATTGAGAGTAGTGGCAAGGATTATTTTGTGCACTTCAGTGCCATTCAGGGTAGCGGTTTTAAAAATCTTCATGAAAATTCTAGTGTTCTATTTAAAGTGGGTAAAGGCCAAAAAGGCTTGCAGGCAGAAGAAGTTGAGATTGCATGATAATTTATTATTTTTTTATCTATTGAAGAAATATTTAAATGAAGGAGTCGTTTATGGAACGAATGACAGCAGTGGTAACAGGAGGTACCGGTGGGATAGGTTCTGCAATATGCCAACGTCTTGCAGCTGATTACCAAGTCATTGCATGTTATTTTAAAAATGGCAAACATGACGAAGCAAAACGATGGCAAGAAAGTCAGAGAGAGGCCGGCTATGATGTGGATATTCTCTATGGTGATACGACTCAATTTGCTGATTGTGAAAAACTCACTGATTTATTGATGGAGCGCTATGGACGTATCGATGTTTTGGTCAATAATGCGGGGATCACATGCGATACGACTTTAAAGAAAATGACCTCCCAACAATGGCAACAGGTTATTGATGCCAATTTGACCAGTGTATTTAATATGACGCGTAATGTGTTACCCGCTATGCTTGCTCAAGGCTATGGTCGAATTATTAGTATTTCATCGATTAATGGTCGCAAAGGCCAATTTGGGCAATGCAATTATGCTGCAACCAAAGCAGCTCTTTTTGGTTTTACCAAAAGTTTAGCGTTGGAAGTAGCTAATAAAGGAATTACAGTCAATACCATTTCTCCAGGATATATTGAAACGCCCATGTTAGCTTCTATCAAAGAAGAGATTCTCAATGCAATTGTTACTTACATACCCGTTGGTCGATTAGGTAAACCTGAAGAGGTAGCTGATGCAGTCACATTCCTTGCAGCTCCCGAAAGAGGCTTTATTACTGGCGCTAATCTAGATATTAATGGTGGGCAGTACATGTAAAGAAGATGAATTCCATATTTATCTTGTGTGTTAATTATTATTTGTTTTACTACTTCCCGGCCTGGAGTGTGTCACAACTTGCTGATTATATAGCAAAAACTGATTCGGGATTTTGAGGATTTACAAGACCACATTTGT
>DAIAOV010000166.1 GCA_027437055.1 Legionella sp.
AGTAGTAAACGGAATTGCAGCTTGCTCTAACACCAACTTAGCTTTATCTAATAAAGTCTGCCCCACTGCTTTATAGGCATCCCAAAGACCTTCAAATTCAACATATCCATCCACTTGATTCAACACAGTCTCATCAACCACATGAAATACATGTAATTCCGCTTTAAGAGTACGACACAATTGAATCGCCTCATCCAAAGCATGTCGAGAAGTATCACTATCATCTATAGCAATCGCGATATTTTTATAATTCATTTTGTTTTTGAAATTTTATATATAGTTAAATAAATCTTAGTCTGGATAATAATTAATGTAAATGAATTATGGAATAGTCTATTAAATAGATTAAACTTAAATTAGTAATAGATGAAGCATTAATAATATAAGGAATTTAATTATGCTGATGTATAATATTCATCTTCAATGGGATCGCGAAACAGAAGATTTCAATTATAGAAGTTACAATAGAAAGCATACGGTGTTTTTTAATGGCGGACCTAAGATTGAAATTAACTCCTCTTCTCATTTTATGCGTAATCCCCAATTCCATTCTCCCGAAGAATTATTAATTGCTTCTCTTTCTAGTTGTTTTCTCCTTACTTTTTTATCCCTATGCTCCAAAAAAAAATACATCGTGGATAGTTATACAGATCAAGGATTTTGTCATATAGATGAGCATAATAAAATCATCACGGATATTGTTTTAAGCCCCGTCGTTTTATTTGCACCAAACAGTAAGCCGGATAAAAAAAACATGGAGAAATTGTTTGATGAAGCACATCATCTGTGCATTATTGCTAACTCATTCAAAGCACCTATAAGAATTAGCCCTAGCTTTGCTGACGATAATCCCTCTTCAGAACAATAAAACTCATCTAATATTTTTATGATGAATTATGTATCTATTTTCCATCGTAAAAATGGTCAAAATTTCTGCTTTAAATTACTCATCCTAACTTGACAAAATAGACACAAGGTCCACACTTTATAAGCTATCACTTAGCAAAATTATTAGGATATTTGGAATTAATTAATGGAGAGATATGATGAACAATTTGCTTAAATGGAGGAAAACCTCACCTATTGCAATAGAACATACCCAAAATCCATTTTTGAGCCTGCAGCAAGAAGTTGATAGAGCTTTCCGCGACTTTTATGACCTATTTCCCTCTAGTAAATCAGGCTTGGAACAGTTTGAAAATATAGACCTTATGCCTTCTATGGATGTCGTTGAGGATCAGGATCATTTTACAGTTCAAATAGAAATGCCTGGCATGGACGAAAAAGATATCAAGGTTTCATTTTCTGATAATGCCTTAACCATTACCGGTGAAAAATCAACCTCTACAAAAAATAAAGGAAAGAAATATCTTTCTCGTGAAATCAGCTATGGCAGATACGAACGATTGATCTCTTTACCTCCATCAGTAGACATCGATAAAGCTAAAGCCTCTTTCAAAAAGGGAATGCTTTGGGTGGTGCTACCTAAAAAATCTGGCTCTCAAGGAGGCAGTCGCGATATTAAAGTAGAACACGCTTAATGCGATCATTTAAGATTGTTCCTTAGAGTTGTTATTACAACACTAAGGAACTTTCTAAATAAGAACTGAGTGAATATAAAATGCTTCAGTTATTTATCCGATTTCTTTTTGTTATTGCCGGCTCAATTACGAGCTGGTTTGTTGCTCATGACGCATTACATTTTCCTATAGTACAAATGGTTATTGCTGTACTTTTATTTACTCTTTTAGTGCTATCAATAGCATTTTGGCCTCAAATTAAAAATGGTTTTAGTTATATAAGTCAAAAGCGCAATAAATCGCAAAAGGAATAAAACATTTTCATTGTTATCTACCGAAAACAGAAAATAAATAGTGTCACCCATCAAGTTTTAGACAAGGTGCAAATGAATGAGGCGAAGGAGTTTACAAAGAGTAAATAATGAAGCCAAATGAATTTGCAACGCAGTATAAAGCTTACTGAGTGGCGCTATAGAGGTCTATTCAACTATTTACATTAAGTGTCGATACAATGGCTAAGGAAGTAAACTAGGAGTGAGTGGTGAAAGATAAGCAATGGTTATTTTTTCTCTGGTATTTCCTCATCATTTTTTGGATTTTCGTTTTATTCCAAAACTCCTATTACAATGCTTATCCTGTAAATATCGCTTATAGCGATTTTATAAAACTATTAAAAGCAGACAAATTAGATAACGTGCTTCTTGGCGAAAATTACATTACGGCAGATCTAACCTCAGCGGATTTAGGTGATTTACTCCCTAAAGATAAATTAGATGAAGTGGATAAAATCAGTAGTAAAAAGCGTCAAATCACAACTGTTCGTATCAATGATCCCTCATTGGTCTCTACACTGGAAGCTGCAAAAGTGCATTTTACAGGGGAGGTAGAAAATAAATGGTTTAGTACTTTGCTGTCGTGGATTTTGCCACTATTTCTTTTTTATATTTTTTGGAGTTTTTTAATAAGGCGCATGGGTACTACTGGTGGAGTAATGGACGTTGGAAAAAGTAAGGCCAAGGTCTATATGGAAAAAGAAACTCATGTCTCATTTCAAGATGTTGCTGGCGTCGATGAGGCAAAAGCTGAGTTAATGGAGGTAGTAGAATTTCTCAAAAATCCACAACATTATAAACGCATTGGGGCTCATACTCCTAAAGGGATTCTTTTGGTTGGCCCGCCAGGAACAGGAAAAACATTGCTGGCACGTGCTGTAGCAGGGGAATCAGGTGTCCCTTTCTTTTCAATTAGTGGCTCTGAATTTGTCGAGTTATTCGTCGGTGTAGGCGCTGCTCGAGTACGAGATCTCTTCTCCCATGCTCGAGAAATGGCTCCAGCAATTATTTTTATAGATGAGCTTGATGCCTTAGGTAAAGCCCGTGGGGCTTATCCCATCGGTGGTGGTCATGATGAAAAAGAACAAACTTTAAATCAATTACTTGCTGAAATGGATGGTTTTGATCCCAGCGAAGGATTAATTATGCTGGCTGCGACAAACCGTCCTGAAATACTCGACCCCGCTTTATTAAGAGCAGGACGCTTTGACCGTCATGTACTGGTTGACAGACCAGATAAAATTGGCCGAGTACAAATTCTAAATGTCCATTTAAAAAAGATAAAACAGGCTCCAGATGTTGATTCAGAACAAATCGCGGCATTAACGCCTGGTTTCTCAGGTGCCGATCTAGCAAATCTAGTGAATGAAGCAGCTCTGCTGGCTATCAGGCGTAATAGTGACACAGTGCATATGGATGACTTTACCCAGGCTATTGAGCGAATTATAGCCGGATTGGAGAAAAAAAATCGTCTATTAAATCCCCTAGAACGCAAAGTTGTCGCCTATCATGAAATGGGACATACTCTGGTTGCTCTTTCTTTACCAGGAGTTGATAAAGTCCATAAAGTATCGATTATTCCCCGCGGAATTGGTAGTTTAGGTTACACCATCCAAAGACCTACTGAAGATCGCTATCTCATGACCGAAGAGGAATTAAAGAATAAAATGGTGGTCCTTATGGGAGGAAGAGCCGCGGAACATCTAATATTTAATCATTTTTCAACGGGAGCAGCCGATGATCTTGCTAAAGCAACAGACATTGCGCGCAGCATGGTCATGCGATATGGCATGGATAGGGAACTAGGCCCTGTCACTTATGATAAAGAGCGTCCAACCTTACTAGAGACTCCTTTAACCATGCGCGCACAACGAGAATTCAGTGAGGACACTGCACGCGAAATAGATGCAGCCATTCGCAAAATTGTTCAAATTGCTTTTGATGACGCAGTAGATATCCTTAAAAAGAAAATTAAAAACTTAGAACAAGGTGCTCAATTGCTACTAAAAAAAGAAACGCTTAGTGAACAAGAGCTACTTGATTTACATCTCCAAGATACTGAAATAAAAGAAGAGCATTAGAGCATATCACTTATAAAGTAGCGTTATAAAAACTTGCTATACTATACTTTTAGTATTAAGGTGTAACTACAAAAACTCAGTTTATAATAGACCTCTTCCATCACTAGCGGATTTTGCTTGAGTGCAAGAGGTCTAATGGACATGCTAGGAGCAAAGCCATGGAAAATCCAGAGTCAATTCATCGCCAACCAATAGATGTAATAGAAGCTATCTACAATCGCAGGGCTGTAAGAGATTATTTACCCAAGAAAGTGGATTCCGCTATTATTCATCAATTATTGGATGCCGCTATACAAGCCCCTTCAGCGCTTCATGAAGAATCTAGAGCATTTGTAGTGATTCAGAATAAACGGATACTCGATCGCTTATCAGAAAGCGCCAAGCTGATAACTACCCAAGACACTAAAAATAATAAGGATTTGCAGCTAGCCCATGTTTTAGAAACAGTACAACAAAAAGAATTCAATGTATTTTACAACGCACAAACGTTAATCGTAATATACAGTCGCTTCAAAGGTCCTCATGTTAATGCAGATTGCTGGTTAGCAGCTGAAAATATAATGCTTTCAGCCCTCACATATGGTCTTGCATCCTGTGTAATTGGCTTTTCTATACCCGCTTTAAATTTACCTGAATGGAAAGAAGCGTTTGGAATACCTGACCAAATGACAGCCGTCGCCCCAATGATTATTGGTTGGCCAGCAAGCAAAGCATTAGCCCCACCTCGCCAGTCGCCTATGATTTTAGAATGGCAATAAGCATTCATATAATGGCGTCTTAAGAAGTATCACTTCAAAACCGTTCGGGCTGAGGAAGCGCGTAGCGCTGTCTCGAAG
>DAIAOV010000167.1 GCA_027437055.1 Legionella sp.
AATTTTAGCTGCACATGATATATCTGAAGGCGGTGTAGCTATTGCTTTGGCAGAAATGAGTTTTAAAAACTCCATAGGAATTCATGTAGCAATTCAAGGCAATTTAACTACAGAAAAGCTCTTATTTGGTGAAAGTGGCGGTTTCATTCTTGAAGTTGCTAGGGAACATCATTCCTCTTTAGATACTTTATTAGCCCAGTATCATATTCCCTATTGGACTATCGGATGTACAACAAAACAATCTACTTTGCAAATTAACTCGGTTATCAATTTGCCTATTAACGAAGCCAAATATGCCTGGGAGCATGGTCTAAGAGAGAGGTTACTGTAAATGAGTACTATCAATTACAAAAGTGCGGGTGTTGATATAGAGGCTGGTAATGAGGCAGTACGGCGAATTAAACGAAACGCGGAAAAAACTTTTTCACCTCAAGTTTTAACAGGGATAGGCAGTTTTGGAGCAATGTACGATTTAAAACCGTTAATGCAACACTACTCGCATCCTGTGATGGTACAAAGCATCGATGGCGTTGGCACTAAAATGATAGTCGCTAGAATGATGCAAAAATTTGACACTATAGGAATAGATTTAGTTAGTGCTACAACAAATGACATTATTGTTTTGGGCGCTAAACCTCTTACTCTTCTCGATTACATTGCCACGGATCGTTTGCAACCTCAAAATATTGAAGAAATTATTATAGGCATGACTAATGCCTGTCTTGAGAATGATATTTCTTTAGTGGGTGGTGAAACTGCTGAGATGCCTGATACTTACTTAGAGGGTGAACATGATTTAGTAGGTATTATTACTGGCGTGGTTGAGAAAGAAAACGCTATTTTAGGTACTGATATAGTACCTGGAGATGTGGTTTTAGCTTTTCCTTCTAGTGGATTGCACACTAATGGCTATTCATTAGCAAGAAAATTATTGTTTAATATTGGTGGTTATTCGGTTGATTCAAAAATTCCCGAATTAGAACAAACTGTTGGGGAGGCCTTATTAACTCCTCATATTAACTATACTAATCCAGTTCTTCACTTGCTTCATCATAAAATAGCCATTAAAGGTATGGCCCATATTAGTGGGGGGGGCGTATTGGAAAATATTCCTAGAATACTACCAGTACATTGTTCTGCTGAACTACAGAAGAATAAATGTCCAGTGTTACCCATTTTTGATGTTTTGCGCACATTGGGACAGTTAGATGACCATGAGTCATACCGTACCTTTAATATGGGTATAGGCATGGTTTTAATTGTTTCACCTGAAGTGATTTCGGAAATGCACTTATTACTTAAACAGTACCCTGATTTTCCTCTTTATGAAATAGGACGCATAGTATCTGGTAAGCCAGAAGTGAGATTACTCTAATGAATATTGCTATCGTGCAATTCCCAGGCTCTAATTGCGAGCGAGAAACCATTTTAGCAGTAAAGCGAGCAGGAATGATGCCTGTTGAGTTTCTGTGGAATGAGTCCCCTAGCAAATTGCGCGAAATGGATGGCTATATTATTGTTGGTGGATTTTCTTATGAAGATCGGTCTCGTTCAGGAATAATAGCCGCTTTAGATCCTGTAATGCAGGAAATAAAAGCGCAAAGTGAATTAGGCAAACCTATTTTGGGAATTTGTAATGGGGCGCAAATTTTAGTTGAAACAGGGTTGGTTCCTGGGTTGAAAAACTATCAATTGGGTATAGCTCTTACTGAAAACAAACGTATTGTTGATGGAAAAATATTAGGTACTGGCTTTTACAATAGCTGGATTTACATGCGTACGTCTAGCAGCAATAGAAATAATGCCTTTACTCGACGAATGACTCAAGAATCAATACTGTCAGTACCCACAGCTCATGCTGAAGGACGTTTTGTAATACCGATGGAATTACTGAAGGAAATTGAAAATGAAAATTTGAACGTGTTTCAATATTGCGATGAAAACGGCAACATTATTGATAATTTTCCGATTAATCCCAATGGCTCTATGCTGAATAGTGCTGCAATAATGAACAAATCTGGTAATGTGATGGCCATGATGCCTCATCCAGAACGAACTGAGGCGGGGGATGCTATATTCCTTTCTATGAGAGACTACATAGAAGAAGCAAAACCATTTTCCCCCTCAACATTATCTTATATACCTACAGAAGTACCTAGAAAGTTATATACGAACGAAGAGAATAATCATGAATGTGTTGTTCAATTAATTATTACTGATAACCATGCATTAACAGTACAAAATACGTTACGACAACTAGGTATTCCTGTGCAGGTTAGTCGTATGATTCATTGGCAAATTGATTGTTCTTCCCCGGAGATTATTCAGCAGATAAAAGATACCGGTGTTTTATATAACGAGCGCAAAGAATATCTAGTTAATCCTCAAAATATCAACAATGCCTCTTCAAAAGCTTATTTAGTAAGAGCCATGGACGATTTGTTAGGGCAGCAAAAAAAGCAGATGCTTGAAGATCATTTTGCAATCAAAGATATGAAACAAATTCATCATGGCATTTTATGGATTTTTAAAAGTGAACAATGCAAGATTGATGACTTAACTAATGCGATATTGAATACTCATATCATTTTTAATCCTAACTCACACATTTGCTATGAATATGAAAACTCCTAACCAAAAAGAAATAACCGCGGCACTTCCTTATTGTTTAACAGAAACAAACTTTACCTTTGGTAAACGATATAAAGGGAAGGTAAGAGATACTTATGATCTTGGTGATAAATTAATTTTAATCACCACAGACAGACAAAGTGCCTTTGATCGATTACTTGCAGCGGTTCCTTATAAAGGACAAGTGCTGAATTTAACCTCTGCTTGGTGGTTTAATAATACACAAAGCATAGTGCCTAATCATTTAATTGCTGTTCCTGATCCTAATGTAGTGATAGCAAAAAAATGTAAGGTTTTTCCCATTGAGTTCGTTGTTAGAGGTTATATTTCAGGAACGACCAACACTTCATTATGGACACAATATCAAAAAGGAGTGCGCGAATATTGCGGTATTTCTTTTCCTGAAGGCTTGAAGAAAAATCAAAAATTGGATGCTCCAGTACTCACACCGACTACCAAAGAAACAGAACATGACAGGCCCATTAGTCCTGAAGAAATTGTTGCTGAAGGTTGGATGACTCAGGAAGATTGGGATGAAGCCAGTTCTTACGCCTTGCAATTATTTCAGCATGGAATGAAGGTTGCTGCGCAGCACGGTCTCATTCTAGTGGATACTAAATATGAATTTGGACGCGATGAAGAGGGGCGCATCGTTCTAGTGGATGAGATACATACCCCTGATTCAAGTCGTTATTGGCTTTCTAAAAGTTATGAGCAACGATTTACGGAAGGCAAAGAGCCGGAAAATATAGATAAAGAGTTTTTGCGTTTGTGGTTTGTAGAACATTGTGATCCTTACAAAGATCAGGTTTTACCAATGGCCCCTGAAGAATTAATAGTGACTTTATCCTCTCGGTACATTCAGCTTTATGAAATGATTACTGGCGAAGAGTTCCGTTTCGAAGAAAATCCTGGCCCAGCAAGCCAGAGGATTTTACGTAATGTCCAAGATTGGTTAGAGAGCCATTGAGAGCTTTTTTGTCAATACGTATGTCGGGCCAAGGGCCTGACATACTTGAATCGGGGCAAATAAACCTTAATTTTTATATCGATTTGGCTAACTGGCATATTTATTGATTTGAGACAACTTTCCAGGGGTAGGATGTATGTGTGGTATTGTTGGAATTTACAGTCATGATCCTGTTGCAACTGAATTGTATGAAAGCCTGATTCATTTGCAGCACAGAGGGCAGGATGCTTGTGGTATTTTGACAGGGAATGATCGATTTTATCTAAAGCACGGTTTAGGCTTAGTCAGAGAATCTATTTCTCCGGAGGATATCGTTAAATTACATGGTCATGTGGGAATCGCCCATGCTCGATATCCTACAGCTGGTGGATATAGTGAAACAGACATACAACCCTTATGGATAGGTAGTCCCAGGGGTATCGCCTTAGCCCATAATGGTAATTTGGTTAATTATACCGAATTAGCTGAAGAAATTTGTGGAAAACAACATAGACATTTAAATTCAACTTTAGACTCAGAGGCTTTATTATTGCTGTTGGCAGATAGTTTGGCGAAAGGAGCCTATCCTGATGAGGATGACGAACAATTTTTTCAATCATTGTGCCAGGGCGTTACTACTATATTTGGCCGTGTTCAAGGTTCTTATTCAGTTGTAAGTTTAGTGATTGGAAAAGGTTTAGTTGCTTTTAGAGACCCTCATGGTATTCGTCCTTTAGTTTGGGGAGAAAGAGTACGAGAAGATGGAGCTAAAGACTATATATTCGCTTCGGAGACCACTCCTTTTTATGCCTTAGGATTTGAGCCTAAGGGTGATTTAAAGGCAGGGGAAGTGGCTTATGTAAGTCCTAATGGTCAATTATATAGAAAAGTACTTAGTGCTAAAGAGTTTACTCCCTGTATTTTTGAATATGTTTATTTTGCTAGACCTGATGCCACCCTGGACGATGTCAGTGTGTATAGAGCTCGATTGCGTATGGGGCAGAATCTAGCGATAAATTGGAAAGAAAAATATCCTGATATAATCCCTGATGTAGTTATTCCTGCGCCATCAACTGCTAATACTGCCGCATTGGCTTTTGCCAATGAGTTGGGCATAAGATATTCTGAAGGCTTATACAAAAACCCCTTTATTGGT
>DAIAOV010000168.1 GCA_027437055.1 Legionella sp.
TGTTTAACCAGATATCCACCAGTAAGGTCAAATACCACGATGTGGACAGTTACCAAAGCCTGCTCAATATTATGGGTAAGCTATAAGGTGGCAAACATTTAGTAAAGATGTTTTCTAGAATTTATTCAGATGGAGGATTGCTTGTGGCAGAATTCAAATATGAAATCATCAAAACAATTGGTGTACTATCCGAGGGTTCCAAAGGATGGCGCAAAGAATTAAACCTTATTAGCTGGAACGATAAACCACCGAAATATGATATTCGAGAATGGTCCCCGGACAGACAAAAGATGGGTAAGGGGGTAACCCTTTCTGAGGAAGAACTAAAAGAACTGAAGAAGCTGCTAGATGAACTGAATTAAAGTAAAATACTGCACTGGATGATAGCCCAAGTAAACATTTCTTGGGCTATTATTTATTCTCTGCAATGAGCAAGGTAAATAGGAGTGTAAAAATTGTATAAAAATAACAACCCCTCAAACTTAAAGTGTTGGGGGATTGTTACTATTATATTAATATTTTATTTACTACTCCTACTCAGATTACACCACACGATCAGTGATGGTAACTAAGTAGGAGTAGTTCGTTTCGGCAGTTTACCAAATTAGGTAGGCAACCAACAAAAGTGTAATATTAAATAGATACAAGCAATCAGTTTTAAAATATCAACTGTAATGGTTCTTTCCATGTGAGTATTCAGACAAATGGTTAATGATATTTTTATTTCCAAATGAATTCCCCCGGCATTTTATAGTTAATAACCGAAAGGAAACTACTCCTACGATAAGATTTAATTTTATACACTTTAGTGTTTTTTATACACGAAAAAGAATTCGGTAGTATTGTTATGATCTATATCAGAATATTGTCGTTTTATGAAGATATTTGTATAAAGGATAATACTTACTTTTTACCGAAATTTAACTATAGAGAGGGGGCAAACAAAGTATGGAAATTATTAAGATTATAAAATCTGCAAGAAGAATAGGCTGTGCGCATTTTGAGGAGTTTGCTTCTAAAACAAACACTAATGTTGGAAAAAAGGTAGAGGTAGTAGTGTTAGTCCAAGAATGACATGGGTTGACTTATGTACGAAAGAGGCTGTGTAACAAAGCTATTGGACAAAAATGTGCAAAAAAAGATAGTTTTTAGCATAATTTGGATTTTTTAAGTGGCATTTTAAAGCATTGTGAGTTGCTTTTCACGATCATCCTGCTGGAATAGATGGTAGAGGCGATGAGTTCGATTTAAATAATTCATAATTTAAGTAAAGAGCTTTTTAAAAAGCTAAATGCTTAAATAATGTAATAAAATACACTTAATCTGGATAAAATACTTATTAAAGTTATCATAGTTTTCTGACTAATTCATTGGGAACCTTGACGTATTTATGTAGCAATGTTACAATTGACACAGATGACACAATGACACAGGAAGAACCATATTGTGAAACCCTGCAGTTGTGCTAGCGACTGCAGTTTAACTCATCTGCCATGTGTAGAAGGAGTACTAAAGCCGTCCTGAGGGGCGGCTTTAGCCTTTTAATGATCGCTCGTATTCTTTCTTTAGTTTTGCACGTTTACTTTTATTTGTAACACAGTAGGCAGTAATTAAAAGATAGTAGTTTCTTTTATTCGAAAGAATAACGACATAGTCTAACGGTTCGAACCAGATAGTAGTACGCTTGTCCCTTCCTCTGACAGTCTCCCAGATTTTTATATGCTTATCACTAAAATTATCTAAGATAGCTTTTGGCCAACGGATACGTTCACAACGTCGGAGGTCAGGATACCTGCATTTATTTTCATCCTCGCAAGTAACAATATGCCAAAATGTTTCTTCTTTGCCATTAAGCATTGGTTCTCTTTGAATGGCAACTCTAAGGGATTGAAAAAATGCTGTATTATCTACAAAATCTGTACGAAAGCATTGATATATACTTTCAATAAATCTTCCCCAATCTCCGCCATAATCTTCTAATTTAATAATTTCTGGTAACCAAGAAGGTGACTCAGGCATTGATTACATCACCTCCGAGGCTTGCCAGATAAAAATATTAAATTTATTTTCTCTGAGCAACGTAGATCTGGTCAGATTATAGCCAGAACGCCTTTTAATCTCTTCTATTAAAGCTAGTTTAGCAGAACTATCTCCTAAACCACGATTAACATAACTAACAGCTCCAATTAATAGATCAGATAGCTGCAGTAATTCTGATTCATGTGAGCGTACAGTCTGAATACGTTGTATTATTTGGCGGTGGAAATCATAGATGCTATTGCAGACTACTTCATGCAGTTTATCAATTTTTTGGGCACTCCGGGTGTCTTTTATATCAACATAAATGCGATAACGTTCATGGGGATCGAAAATTGCTTTTAAAAGCATGAAATAACATTTGTAGTACCAGGTATCGTGGTCTTGGTTAAAGGAGCTATGATTTAGTTTAGATTTATCAGGAATTACAAGTGCTCGGAAGTGTAAATCCTCTTCAGAAAAGAATAAGCTAACTAACTCGATATAAAAATCTAATTGACCAGGTGATACCTTGGTCCATTTTATTTCAAATTCCCGTTTTAGCCCATAATTTTCTTTCATTTGCCTAATAGTACGAACAATTTGCTGCACTTTTTCTGTTGGGCACCATAATGCTCCCAAAACCATAGCAGGCTGTTTATCGTTTTCAAGATGGCAACTCTCATCACAATATATGTTGTAAGTCTTCAAACCCATCCACCCCAATATTCTATCTATCAATTTATTATATCTGGTTAGCTAGAATAAAGCTACCTTTCAGATTCCCGGGTTTTGTATGTATCAATGGAGGCTACCGGTAGAAGCCCAATTTTGGACAGGTCAACCTGGTCCCGCCAGACGAGGAGGCTGCTGCCCTGGGTGGTGCTATAAATCCTTGCCGGCCTCCAACTGCAGCAGGATCTTTGGGACGTAAGCTTATTCACTAGGGTTGGCTACGGGCGGGGTCCTTTTGCTGTGCTTTAGGGTCTGGGATATCCTCCTCAATGTTATCGGTTGGCTGTAGCTTCGGCTGAGACCTTGCTGGCAGGGGGTAGTGCTATGAAAATACCACTCCCGGGGGAGTGGTGTAGTGAAATTTTTCTAGTGTTTCAGTAGTTACTTGACAATCCATTTGACAATCCATCATGCTAATATGACCCATTTTAAGGCAATACAAAGAACACCCTAAAATACAGCTCAGATATTGATTTTACTGGGTTTCTACGCATTTAGAAAAATATCAAAAAACTACCCATCACTGATTCGTAATCAGCAGGTCGAGGGTTCAAGTCCCTTCGTCGGCTCCAATATTTGTAGGAACTGCAAAGAGATGCGGTTTTTTTTCTTTCAAGCGAAAGTAGGTAAACCAAGTTGAATAGGGATAACTTGGCAGTGTACAACACCCTGCGTTATTTTATGCCCCGGCAAGCTTGCTTGGGGTTAAGAATGCTAAATCAAAGTATAGAGGGTAATAATATGCGACATAATTGTACAGGGGTATCGCATGAAAAAACTTGTTATATTATTCTTATATTATTCTTATATTATTCTCTTTAAAATATTTATTGATGCTGGCAATAGTTCTTTTATGCATAGTTGGATTTAAGCTTAGATATGAATCCAGTTAAGGAAACACACAGGTTGGATACGGGAGTCAGTCATCCTGCTAGCAAAAATTCCTTACAATACCCTTAAATCACACTCCGACAAATTGCCGTCCCTACCCTGTTCCAATATAATAAAGCCAAACCATTAGTAAGGAGGCTGGCGGCAATGAGAATAAACATTATAGGAAACATCAGTCAAACCGAAGTGGACGGCATCGTTTGGGAAGAGGAGCTGCGTTATGCGGCCAGAGGTAAACAACTGGGTGAGCTTGAGATTGTTGAAATCAGCCCCGAGGAGCTGGAGGTAAGATCCAGGGCGAAAACGGCCATCAAAAGGGTTCGTCGAATAACAGGCTATCTAAGCACCGTTGACCGGTTTAATGATGCAAAGCAGGCAGAGCTGGCGGATCGAGTGGTGCATAACTAATCAACCCGGGACAACCGGGTTCACTTTTTATAAGACAGATTCGAAGAAATAAGTAACAGAATGTTTCTTAATTTATCAGCTTTTGGCATTACAATGAACCAGTTTACGGGATTAACGATCAGTTTCATGCTTAGGATTAATGTACAGGCGCTAGATCCCTTTGTCCGAGAGGTATTGCATTAATTTCTCATGGTATTCTTCAAGGACCCTGGCAGTGACACGAATATTGCTGTTAATCATCTCATTCAAAGTCTCGTTAGCAAGTTGGGCGAAATCAATTTCTCCTTCGTCACTGAGCCTGCGCAATTCTTCTATTCTTTTATTGGTTATTTCATCCAGTTGCTGGCCGATGCGGTTAAATGTTTCTTTAAAATCATACTGCATGACAGGTCCCGTTACACAATACCCTCATGCTTTCTGATGATGTCGATAACCTTATTTACTTTATCGTCCGTTGTTTTAACGGTGAAAAAGAAGCCGTGCTCAAAATCCATCTCGGCCAGTTGGCCCCCTTCGCCCTCGGGATAAAGGGTTGAGGCCCCGAGGAAATCGGCGGCAGCATGGCGGTCTGTGCGGTCCACCAGGGGCAGTTCAAAACCGGCGTCCTGCAGCGCTTCGGCCGCCCCCCTGGCAGCCACACGGCTGTTAAAATAGGCATAGAGTGT
>DAIAOV010000169.1 GCA_027437055.1 Legionella sp.
CCAATCCCTGCAGATGATCGAGCGACCGCTGATGACCCCCGACGAATTGAAATCCATGTCCAAGGGACATTTTATCGTAACCAAGACCGGAGCGTATCCCATGCGCACCAGACTGAAGCTGTTCCTGGAATGGGGCATTGTCTTCGGGAAGCCATACGAAATCGCAGAGCAGTCCGCCAGAATAGTGGAGTACGCTGACCGCTTCACCCTGGAAGAAGAAATCATCCGGCGCCATGCCGCCTGTGAGGAAGTGCTGGAGGAACCTAAAGCGCCTGAATCTGCATCAGGCGGAATGCTTCACACGCCGGGACCAACGATCAATCTTGACCCTTTTATTCAAAAACAGGAATCCACAAGGGGGTGACGCTATGGGGTACTTTACCTCGCTTTATTCCTCCGAACTGCCACACCGTGCAAGAGCCGTCTATATGTATCTTTCCGACCGCTCCGACAAGGAAGGTAAATGCTATCCGGCGATTGGTACCATCGCCAGAGAGTTGAAGCTGTCCAGGAGTACCGTCAAGCGCGCGCTTGCCGACTTGGAAAAGAGCGGGTATCTCCGCAAAGAACAGCGTTGGCGGGAAAACGGCGGAAAGAGCAGCAACATGTTCTATCTGAGAAAGTCAGATACTAGCTGATAAGCGAAAAATATATTTTCACACCAAGGGAAAAGTCTACCCTATGCGTGAACCATGGAAGGGTTCATGGTGAACCATGAAGGCGAACCTCTCACTCTAAGAGTGTTCAACAACAGAAAAAGAACAATAATTTCTCTGCAGATCATAGTGAAACTGACTTAAAAAAAGAACAGTATAAAAGTAAGGCCGGAATATGATAAAACTATTGTCAGGGGGAGCAAAACTGTTCCTCCTGACTTCTTCCTCATCATAAGAATTTCACTAATGTAACGCCGTTGGCGTTATACTAACTCACATGGAAACTGTTGGATTTAGTGTCCGCATAATATACTGTTACTTATAGTGTTAATGTAACGCAAATAGAGTTATTCGGAGGTAAGTGCTATGAAAGATAAGGCTATCGGCAAGAGGATTCAACAATATAGAGAAGCAAAAGGATATACACAGGAATCATTTGCAGAAATTGTTAAGCTGACTCCTAATTATTTATCAGCTATTGAGCGCGGTGTAAAAACTCCAAGTGTGGACACTTTAATTGATATCATAAATGGCCTGGATGTATCAGCGGATGAAATATTAATGGATGTGATCAATGCGGGCTATAAAATCAAAGCATCAAAGTTATCCGAAGCAATCAGCAATCTGCCGCAGGATGAACAGCGAAGAATTCTTTCTGTTGTAGAAGCACTCATCAAAGAGGCAACGTCGCGATAACTATTTTCAGAATGATGCACAGAACTTGATACAGCCACAGAAAAATAAGCCTAACAGTTTTTAGCTGCTAGGCTTTATGCTTCATTAGCTGAAACATCGTATCAATAACATTTAATATCAGCTTTTGATCATCAAGGCTTAAGGTATTAAGTTTGTTTATTATCAGGGACATTGTGGTACTGTCCGTTTCCATGTTAGATGGCTGTATGTATTTAAACAGATCCTCGAAAGTTAATCCCAGCGCCTTGATAATTTTATCCAAACTGATTAAAGAAGGATTCCTTTCTCCTCTTTCTAACCTGCCCAGATGAGAAGGGTCTATGCCTGCTTTATCTGCAAGTTCCTCCTGACTCAGCCCTTTTTCAGATCTCAAAATTCTTATTCTGTCACCTACAATTTTTGAAATATCATTCATTCTATCACCACCTATTATATAGAAACTTATATGGTGGCGGTGATAATGGCAAGGGTATATTAGTCATATTTATTTATATTGTGACTAATATACCTTGACACAAACACGAAATTTGTCTATACTTGGAAATGTGTATTTTTTCCAAAGGAGGAAGATTAGGTGATGTGGATTTCAAACAATCCAAGAGACAACCTGATAGCCTTGGCTGTCTTAACTGGCATACTTGCCATAACAGGTATAGTGCATTTAATAAAAAAACATAGAGAAAAACAGGAAATAGAGAGGTTCAGACAAAGACAGTGCAAACAGGGTGAAAATATCTCCAAAAGGGATATTATTCATTTAAATAAAAGTGGCAAGGAGCGATAAGTGTGAGCTTTATATTTGACTACTACAATGAACATGGAGAAATGCCTAGTCCCGCGTATTTTCTCGTACTGCTTGCAATAATGGTTATACTGCTTGTCGGAATAACCATTTATAACCATAGACAAGATAAAAAATAAAGACCAGATAATAATTTACTATTTTTCATAATGTATCCAGGCTTCGACACATATCGACGTATTCTATGTGTTACACTAATACTGATAGAGTTACATTAACCCTATTAGAATTAGTAACAGGAGTGATGTAGATGTATAAAAAACTTAGGATGAAGATGTTGGCTGTCAGGATTGAATGGCATTGGGGCTTTATTATGAGAGGCAGAAAAAAAGGAAATCATCTGCTTGAGAAAGGGCCGCCGTATACTTCTGACAAGATACTGAGGCTGAGCAAACGAGTGGATCGTCATTGCAACAGCATTTCAAGGTTGACTAATAAATATATTGAACTAGCAAAAAACGATCAAATTCTTCCATGCTTTAATATGAAAGGCGAAGCTTTATGTAGGCATAATTAACAAAAATTTCGTAGGGCATATCATTCCTACCAAGAAAAATGAGTAATCAAAATTAATTAAGGAGTTACGATTATGCTAGCGGTTACGAAAAGAAAAGTTGACGAACTTGGCAGAATTGTTCTGCCGATTGAGTTAAGGACGAATCTCAGCATTGAATCCGGTGATTCACTTGACATATGTACTGATGAGCGCGGTAATATAATTTTACACAAGTCAATAGACCGCTGTGTTTTTTGCAGAGCGACATCTAGTCTTACCCTTGTTATGGATAAATGTGTTTGCTTAAGCTGCAAAAACACCATAAACAATACCTAATTCTAATTATTTAATACTTCAGTAACCGGGTGCGAAAAATGCATCCGGTTATTTTTTTGGAAATATGTCCATTGGCTAATCCCAAGACAATAAAACTATTATATCAATAGCAGTAAAGATAGCAGCTGGGGGATGAAATAAATTCGCCTGCGGCTAAACTTACCTTGCAATGGCAGTGTCTAGGTTGACATATTCTATAAATTAAATTTTTATGAACAATAAATATCGACCATATTTTACAAAATTTACTATTACATATATTGTAAAATTAATATAGCGGCCAGAATTTCGTTGTAATCGCTATTTTATTGTTGCTTTTAAAAGAAAGGAGATAATTTTTTAAGTCTGAAATTTACAAAAAAACAAATAAAGCGATAAGGGCAAACCTGTTAAAAGACAGCGACGCAAAGCCAAGGGTCTAAGGTACTGCTGACAGCAGCACTATGATTGCCTGGTTACCGAACTGATTACAACTATACTATAACCCTGCCCTTTTAGGCAGGGTTATAATTTTTGCGCAATTCATAGCTTCAATGACTATGAATAGGGCTTTTATGCCGGCATGTCTTTTATATTTGCCCATTGTGAAAGGGGTACAAAATGGGAATTTCAAAAAGGACATTGCTAAGAGGCCCGAAATAAAGAAATTTTTCACGGCAATTTCAACACTAAATACATTAATCAGTTAACAAGTGATTGGGACATTGAATGGCCCGTAATTTGCTATTGGCATTTTGCGGGCTTTTTCTGTTTTTTAAATAAAGCATTAGTCTCTATAAGATGCCGTTCCCCTCCGCTTGTTCTTCATTTCCGGATTTCAAAAATCACGAAATGGAGGACAAGCCTTATGGAAGAAGGCAAGAAACGAACTAATTATAGGAAGCTATACCCTGGCGTAAAAGAAGAAATCTATGAGGTGCTGGAGCGATCTGATCGGAAAATCAAGTACAGTAGATATGATCTGAAAACGGAAAGATGCAACATTGATTATGAAAAAGCAACGGTTACATACATTCCAAGCCGCGAAGATTCCCTCGATAGGCTTGAAGAACAGAATTACCAGTTTTCAGATCAAAGCGAAGGCGTGGAAGATCGCGCAATCAAAGACACTCTGATTGCTGATATGAAGTCTTGCATAAAGCATCTTTCAAAGGAAGATCAAGCTTTAATTACCTATATCTTTTTCAATGGGGGAACCCAGCAAGGCTATGGGGAATTGATTGGCATTACGCAACGTGGCGTTGGCAAGCGCCAGGAAAAAATCCTTGAAAAGCTCAGAAAAATGATGGGCATAGATATTTAAAAAAAATTCAAAATTTTAGTTCTGAACCCTCTCACTCAACGGCCAAATAAGTGAGGGGGTTTTTTCTATCCCTCTTTCGCTCCTTGAAAATTTCATATCCGACAGCATAAATACATGATCTGTCCGGCCGTGATGAGCGGCAGCGACATTGACGGGAGCGCCAAGACTACCTGCGGATGGGT
The DNA here is from genome assembly GCA_027437055.1 of Legionella sp. Lineage (GTDB taxonomy): Bacteria > Pseudomonadota > Gammaproteobacteria > Legionellales > Legionellaceae > Legionella. The sequence goes on from DAIAOV010000169.1 coordinate 4,472, forward strand.
GACAGACATCCGTCGAACCGATGGCATCGAAGGCGACGAGCGGCAAGGCCCGGTTATAAAACAGTCTGTGGTAGACTGTTTCGCCATGAAACGGACAGTGACAATGCTACTTCCGCCCAGCCACAGACATCGCAATGGGGGCGGCTCGGTGAGAACCACGGAGAGGTGAAATCCCTATGAGGCTTGCTGACCACAAGCCGTTTATGCTGCCGCCCTGGCTTCGGGTAG
>DAIAOV010000016.1 GCA_027437055.1 Legionella sp.
TTAATACTTTTTTTCGAAAATCAATAGAATACGTCATAAATAATTGATTATAATCAATTTATTTTAATTTTGCTATAGTTACCATATGCACTGTTGTTTTTAGTTTTGAATCAAAATGAGCTCGGACATAAGTGCGTAAGCTGGTTTCTCTGATTGTTTCACCGTGCTCTGCAAAGAGACGTATCATTTGCGTGACCGTCATATGCGGCATGTTAAACCAATCCTGGATTTGTTCATGATATCCACTGAGTTTTGCTTGCACTCCCACGGGATTTATTTTCTTTTGACTCCTTTGAGTCTGTAATTTCCCTACAACCTCATCAAGAATCTCGATAGGGCTATCTTTTTGTAAACCAAATCCCATTGCCTGATTCAAAATTTCACGAATCGTATTCCTTGCAAGCCCCAAAGAACGAGCAATTGTTTTTTTCCCCATTCCCTGAGTCCATCGATATAAAACCTCTTTAACTTCAATCATAAGTATTAATCTCTTAGCCATAATTTCATCCTATGATGGTCTCGATCATAAGATTAAGTATTGGTGATTAAAAAACACACCATCCAGATAGAGTTATGCTTATGACTACCCCCTTGGTAGAGGGGTCAATTAGTTCGGCGGACAGGGGGGTCAATTAACTCGGCGGAATGTATGTCCAGAGGGGTTAAATATCACGGCGCTCAACAATTGCTATTGGCGATAGGGATGGTATGGGAAAAGAGGCCCAGAATAAAGGTCTTGCTGATGGGGCATTTTATGGTTTTGATTATGGTAAAACCTATGAAGGAGAAGGAGTATGTCCAACGATTCAAGATGATTTTACTTTCGAAGATTCGTATGCGAAGTATCCCGCTATATTTAGAGGCTCTTCACCAATAGGCTTGGCTCGTCATTTTATGTATAGGAACTATAGTGTCTTCTATGATACTTATTTGTCTGAACGAATGTTCGGCTTTCATTTAATGAGGAAAATGATTACTGGAGAAAATCCTAGTGATGATATAATTAAAAGTTATCCTGGTTTAAGACATGAATTAAATCGTATTCAAGAGACAACTCCTTCGCCAAAAGAACTATTAAATCAATTGGCTAATATCAGGGAGCAGTGTAAAGAAGGAAGTCAGCAACAACAATTAATCGATACCTATATGATGAAGATAAGTACAGGTCAATTGTCTCATTTTGAACGATATTTTGCGCAGATCAAAATAGGTCTTATAACTGATGCAATACAAAATAATATGCCTTATTCCGATCTTGAAGAATACATGAGTTTTATTGATGGAATGGCTGTAACAGCAGCTAATAATAATCAAGCAATTTTAAAGACCTTTGAGCAACGTGCTTTATTGACTAAACAGGAAATTGATTTAATTGATAGAATGGAAAAAATTTATTCTCCTACGGCAGCGATGTCTCATGGCGGAACAGTTTTTCTTAATACATTGCGCTTTGATCCGCCCAGTGCTCGAATACCATTCCAATTAAAAAGAGAACTTAATGGAACTTATACTCTGAGTACGACTGATAAATCCATTAACTTTAAGAATGACTTTGGGGTCGAGTGTATTCAAGATGAAAAAGGATCTAGTTGTAATCTTACTCCTGTAGAATTAACCAAAGTAATGAATCTTGCAGAAACCAAATATAATGAAAAGCGTAATGGTTTATTGATGAAACCTACTTATCACTATGAAACGTTACCTCGTGTTATCTCTTTAATGAATAAAGACAATATCTCTGATAAATTCGACGTAGATCTTGGCTATGCATGGCTTACTGATGGACGTTTATCACTTCGAATTGTGCCAAAAACAGAAGCTCAAGCTCAGATAATGCAGGAACTCTTTGAAATGGATAAACTACCTACAATTAATGAGGCTGAAATAGTTGAAGTTCCTGCTGATAAACTGAACGAATTTAGAGACATGATAGATGAGACTTATGACGAAGTGTTACAACTTCAATCGAAGGGTAAAACTAAGGAAGTTACAAAAGAACAGACCGTTACTTCCTCTAGATCTCAAGTTGAAATTGAACTGATGACAATAAGTAAATGGGGGGGGCTTCATAAACAAAGTCAAGAACCAACCTCTTCTTCTGCTTCAATTACTCCATTAGTGAAACAAGAGGCACTGAAACTCATTAAACGATACGAAAGATTAATTTCAGGGAAAACTTTCACAGAAGTAAAAGATGCTATTGAAGAAATGTCAGATATTAAGGTTATTAAAAAATTACTGACTTACAATGATAAAACCTTAAGTGCTGAGAAAAATATTGAAGCCATAGTTGAAGAAAGAATAGAACGCATTAAAGTCATCGAAGATGAGTTGGTAATTACATCTACTACTTCAAGCCCAACTGATTCAATTCCTCATAATTTAAGCTCGTTATAGATTTGGCATATATAAATTAGGTTGAAATCAGTTGGTACTGGATTATTATGCGGTCTATCTATATAGTTTGGCATTGAAAAGAGACCTCTTGTTTGATTGCTGCGTCACAAGATGTCTAATAATTGTTAAAAGAATATTACTTTAAACAGGGTAAAGAATTATGGTTGATTTTAAAATAGGCGATCAGGTATGGATTATCAATTTTGAAGTTGAGGATGATTTTTATTTATTATCCAAACAAACAATTACGGACCTTTTAGAGGATCAAGTGGAATGTGAAGATGAATTTAATACCTTCCATGTAGCATACGAGGATGTCTATAGATCAAGATCGGAGGCCTTGAACGTAATGATTAGTAAACTCCAAGAGTTAAGCGCTAACGATTGAAACAATGAAATAGTTTCTTCGACCCAATGTAACCTTAGTGCATTCATATCACTCCCCCGTTGCGTGAACGGTTACTAAAGTGTTCAAGAAAAGCAGCTTTTTATGAATATTAAGAGGCTGTTATTGAGTTTTCAGGTTAAAATTATTGGGGTGTTTAAGAGTTGCACTGTTAAAATGAATTGTGCTATATTTAATCTATATGAGTCAATAGTGGTCTGCTTAATTGTAACTAATTAGAATTAATTTTTCCAACCTGCATCTCTAAAACATGGAGTATGTTAGATGAGCATTCAACAATCAATTCGTATGGGACAGTCATCTTCGACAGAGCCACATAGAGCTGTTAAGGAATTTCATGATGCAGTATATCAACCTAATATGGAACTTGTTCTATTTTTTTGTTCGAGTCATTATGACCTTGATGCCATAGCCAATGAGATAAATTCCCTTTTTCCGCATGTGAAGGTAATTGGATGTACAACAGCTGGAGAAATCGGACCTAGCGGTTATAAAGAACATACCATTTCAGGGGTTAGTTTTTCGTCTGATGGTTTTACAGTCGCTGCTGGATATATAGATGACATACAGAATATTAATAATGAGAAAGGATACGTTTTCGCTAATAATCTGTTGCAACAACTTGAAGCGCGAACTCCCTCTGCTAATTCTGAAAATAGTTTTGCTTTTTTGTTAGTTGATGGATTGTCTCTTCGTGAAGAACAAATCGCTCGAATTTTGCAGAATGCGCTAGGAGATATCTACCTTGTTGGTGGTTCCGCGGGTGACGATCTGCGTTTTAAACAAACTTGGATATTCGCTGAGAAAGCTTTTCATACTGATTCTGTAGCTCTGGTTTTGGTAAGTACACTATATCCTTTCAAGCTATTCAAAGCACAACACTTTGTCTGTGGGCATGAAAAATTGGTAGTAACTCAAGCCGATCCTGAACATCGCATTGTTAATGAAATTAATGGTTATCCAGCGGTGGAAGAGTATGCTCGTATTGTAAATACTCAAGTTGAAAAGCTTGATTCAATGCAGTTTTCTGCTATGCCACTGGTGATTCGCATTAATGGGGTTGATTATGTGCGCTCTATCCAAAGGGCTAATTCTGATGGAAGTTTAAAGTTTTATTGTGCTATCGATAATGGTTTAGTATTCATGGCGGCTCATGGAATTGATCTTGTAAAAAATATCGAGCAAACATTCAAAGAAATCCAATCCTCTATTGGCAAACCGCAATTGATTCTAGCCTGCGATTGCATCCTTCGCAATCTAGAGATAAAACGTCAAGGATTGAAAAAAGAAGTAGAGGAAATTTTTCAGAAGAATTCTGTTGTTGGTTTTAGCACTTACGGTGAACAATTCAAGGGTATCCATATCAATCAAACTATTACAGGCCTGGCAATAGGATCACGGAAAAATAGCAATGTCTGAGAAGCCCCCTATACCCAAGAATAAACAGGAATTGCAGGCGGAAATCGAACGCCTCAATAAAATTATTAAGGCATTGATTGATAGAGCAGAACAAGATATGAATGCTCCGAGAACTGATTTTGGCATGTTTCAAACCACCATCATTCTTGAAGATAAAGTCAGGAAACGTACCCAAGAGTTGGAAGAAGCCCTCCAAACCAATGCAAAAATTGCTCGGGCCTTACAAGAAGCAAAAAAGCAGGTAGAACAAAGTGCGCATTACTTACGCGATATTACGTCGGCACTTGGAGAAGGGTTAATAGTAGTGGATAAAGATGCGAGGATTGAGTTTGTTAATGTCGCTGCGTGTAACATATTGGGTTATAGTGAAGCAGAAATGTTAGGCAAAAATTCTCATGAGCTATTTCATCATTCATATCATACCCGTACTCCTTATCCTATAGAGCAGTGTAAGAATTTGGATGTAATACGAACGGAAAAACCTTATAGAAGTGACGATGATTATTTTTGGCGTAAAGATGATACATGCTTCCCTGTATCTGTAATTACGACCCCCATTCGACTCAAGGAAGAGACTAAAGGAGTGGTGATTGCATTTCATGATATAACTCAATCGATAAAAGAGCGAAATCGATTACGTGAAATGCAGGCCGCTATCGAACAAAGCCCAATTTCCGTACTGATCATTGATAAGCAGAGAAGTATTATTTATGCTAATCCACAAATGATCCATTTGACAGGTTACACCAAAGAAGAATTGCTAGGTCAAAAAACAGATATTTTTTATGGTAACTTGACACCAAGAAGTATATTAATCAATTTATGGAAAACAATTAGCTCCGGCTCTCCCTGGACAGGAGATCTTTTCTATCGTCGAAAAAATGGAAGTACGTTCTGGCTGTCTTGGAGTATTGCTCCTGTGTTTAATAATTATGGGGAAATTCAACATTTTGTGGGAGTAGGTGAAGATATTACTGAAAAGAAGAAACTGCAATCTTTGCTCCAAGAAATGTCTTATCTAGATGGGTTAACAGGAGTGGCAAATCGTCGTCGCTTTGATGATTTCCTTAAGCAAGAATGGCGTCGTGCATTGCGTTATGCCAAACCGATAACAATTATCATGATGGATATTGATTTCTTTAAACGCTATAACGATAGTCTTGGCCATCTGGCTGGAGATGACGCTCTAAAACAGGTTGCCCAAACATTAAAAGCTAAAGTAGCCCGTAGTACGGATTTGCTTGCGCGATATGGAGGAGAGGAGTTTACTTGTATTTTGCCAGACACTCATGCCTCAGATGCAATTAAATTTGCCGAGTCATTACGACAAGCTATTTGTGACTTGGAATTACCACATCCCGATTCTAGTATTTCTCGTTTTATAACAATTAGTGTGGGTGTTGTTAGTTGTGTCCCAAAGGAAGATAACCCAACTAAGTTGTTAGGCCTTGCTGATAATGCACTGTATCGCGCTAAAACATTAGGAAGAAATCGTGTTGAATTTATTGATTCAATGTAGCATATAAAGGATGCTTAAGAGCCTTTTCTTTGTGTCGATTGCTATTAAATAGTTAAAAGGTAACCGTTCGTATAATGACATCAACTTAAGGAGTATCTGTAAAATAGAACGCACTTGTCTTGTAATCAATAATCATTTACTAGCCGCATTTAGCTGCTCATCAGATAAAATTAGTGAATGAGTTGTTGATGTCGCTATCAGTTTCCCTTCTTTTGTCTTAGCCTCAGCTCTCATGACGAGTAAAGATTTTGATTTAGATACTAATTCAGCACGAATGTCTATGTACTCGTCTTTAGCGGTAAAAGGGCGAATAAACGTTGTACTTAATTCCAGAGTAACAACAGGTCTAGAAGCAGCCATGTAAGATAATGGTCCAAAGGTATCATCAAATGCAGCACTTAAAAAACCGCCATGAAAAGTACCTATGGGATTCATAAAGCGAGAATCAAATTTAAATCGGGCTGTTAGCATTTTCCCAAAATCGATATCTACGTAAGTCGTGCCTAGCGTTAGATTTGACTGAGGAGGCATTTCTAGAGAAATGTTAACAGAAGAAAATAAAGCAGCCATTTCTCGCATACCATTCATTACTTGGTCATGTACTGTCATTATTCCTCCATTCGCTTTAATAACATCGAAGTATTGATGCCACCAAATCCAAAACTATTGTTCATTATAATATTCGAGTTGAAATTAGCTTCTGCTAGACTTGGCGATTTGAAACGAAACTCAGGAGAAATATGGTCAAGATTAAAAACCGGGGGTAAAAATTCTTTAACTAGCATCAGGGAGCAAAAAGCTGTTTCTATTGCACCAGCGGCACCACAAGCATGGCCAGTAAGACTTTTAGTACTAGATACCCATGTCAGAGGCATTTGCTCCTCAAAAATACGTTCCATTGCTAAGGCTTCTACTGTATCTCCTAACATAGTGCTTGTAGCATGAGCATTAACATAATCAATTTGTTCTACGTCAATTGCCGCGTCGGCAATTGCTTCTTGCATAGCAAGATAAGCTCCTTCTCCATTAGGCTCTGGTTCTGTAACATGGTAACCGTCGGAGGCTATACCAAAACCTATAATTTCAGCATAAATTTTGGCATTACGCTTTATTGCAGAATCTAATGACTCAAGAATAAATGTTGCTGCCCCTTCACCAAGAACAAAACCATCACGTTCTTGATCAAAGGGACGAGAGGCTAATGCTGGTTCTTCATTACGTCGAGATAGAGCGCGAGCTGCAGAAAAACCTCCGATGCTAAGAGGGGTAATAGGGGCCTCGGCACCACCCGCTATCCAGAGCTCACGTCTTCCTGATTGGATTTCTCTATATGCTTGCCCTATAGCTTGGGAACCACTGGCACATGCAGAAGATATGGCGTAATTAGCTCCTTTGGTGCCATAACGAATACTTACTTGCCCGCTGGCAAGATTGGCTAATATAGAAGGGATCAAAAAAGGGCTGACTCTCCTTGCACCTGAATGCTCCATATTAAGAGAGGCTTCTTCTATGGTATAAAGACCACCCAGGCCAACACCAATTGCTACACCCGCATTACATAATTGCTCTCGTGAGATCCCTGAGTCGTTAACTGCTATATCAGTAGCGGCTAGACACATATGGATGAATCTATCATTACGACGGATTTCTTTAGGATCTAAAAACAGTTCAGGGTTGAATTGAGTCGCTTCACCTGCAAATTTAACAGGTAGTTTTTCTGTATCAAAATGTGTAATTAATTTAATACCCGTTATTGATTCTCTAAGAGATCTTTCTATCTCATCAAGAGTTACTCCAATAGGAGTAATTGCACCGATACCGGTAATAACAACGCGTTTTTTTGAAGAGTTCATTGTTGTTTCCTTTGAGAAGCTATAGCTTCTTCAGTCATTAAAAAATCTAAAACTTGCTGTTTTATTTCTCTTATGTGTTCAGGGACTCCTGAAATGCGAGCATTGAGCTGAGCTCCTAATATAGCAGTAAGTACAAACTGGGTTAGTTCTCTACTGGATTTATCTATTCTAAAAATATAGTTTTTTTGTCCTTTTTCAATAATATCTTTTAACCATAAAAAACGTGAGGTGTATAAATGGCTTAAAGCTAATTGCATTCCTTGAGGCAAAGAATTTAAATCGGCACCAACAGCTGATAAAGGACATATCTTTCTTGAGTCAGTAGAAAATTCATAGCACACCTCAAAAATAGCACCAATTTGTGCATCAGGGGCAAAAACATCAATTGTTTTCGTCCATTTTGCAAACGATAGGCGATGTTCTTCTATAAGAGATATTCCTAGGTCTTCTTTAGATTTGAAGTGAACGTATAGACTTTGTTTTTTGATATGAAGAGTATCTGCTAAATGTTGAAAACTAAAGCCATTATAGCCGACTTCTTGAAGTAATTTCCTTGCCTCCTCTAAGGCGCGCACTTTTGTATTACCTAATCGCATTGCTGTATTTCTCGTATAATGCAAACCTAACAGAAGGTAATTTTTTCCTGTCACATGGTAGGAATTATAGTGCTATAGTTTCTGATTTGCAATAAAAGTAATGTAACTGTTCAGGCAATTGCGTCAACTTAAGTTGACACCATTAGGTGAACGACTACTCTTTGTCGACTTTATTTTACTGCATTCAATTGTTTTTAAGAGTGTTCTTCTAGAAAAAGCACAGAACTCAACCGCTTTTTCTAGCACTATTGATGGATGCTTCAAGGTTACTAACTTTTTCGGCAGAATCTGTTTGAGCTGTAAATAGTGTAAACTTTCCTGTCGCAAAGTAAGAGACACCACAAGAACAAATCAACGCTAACAAATTAACAAGAACTTCTCCCACTTTCTTTAATTTCCATCCGCGGAATTCTTTCAGTTCACCACGATTGGCGTTTATGATTGTTTGAGAATTATTTTTTAATTGTTGCTCACTGATTATTCCTTTTTCATATTGTTTAACAAATCCATCGACCTTGTTATAGATATTTTGTGCTGCTTGAGCCGCTTCAGTATAACCTCCTTCTTTGAGCTCAGTTATTTTAGCTGTTAAAACAGCTAGTTGTTCATTAATTTTTGCAACTTTTTCTTTGTCAGCAACATATAAAGAGGTAGATTTTTTTTGTTCTTCCTGTTTGCGTAGCTCTTCTTTAGCTTTGCGTTGTTGTTCTTCGCGTTGACGCTGCTGTTCTTTAGCTTTGCTCTGTTGCTCATCGTGTTGATGCCGTTGTTCCACAGGTTGTTCGTTTTTTTGGGGGGCTGCTTTCTCTATTTTCAGTAGTTGTTCAATGGCTTTTTGTTCAACTAACTCTTTTTTCCTTAAAACCGCATTTTCAAGATCTGTAATTGGAATGAGCTTACCCCAGTTTTCTTTCAGCCCTTTGGCAAAAACAGGATCTTCTTTTATTTCAGTTCTTAACTTGTCTAACTGGACAAGTAGTGCATTTTTTTGCTCTTCAATTTCTCTTTTAGTTTGGCCTTGATTAGTAGGAATCGTTATAGATTTGATCTTTCTGTTGTAATCATAGATTCGATCTTGAACGTCGCTTTCCAGCTGAAAAGAGTGTTTTACTTGTAAACCTTGTTGCGTTTCACCTTCTTTTTTATGAGTTTGCTCTTTACCCTGTTCATAACCACGATGTTTTTCTTCATCGTTGCTTTGTTTCTCTGCTTGCTTGTTTAAGGTTACTGTCGGTGAAAAGGTGTAGACCATAGCACCCTTTGCACGATTTTTATTTAGTTTATCAATAATATGATTTGCCATATCATCTGTACTATTGGTATATGATAAGGTGCCTGTAACAGAATCATAGCTATAGTAAATATTTCCTTTTTTTGCCAAGGAAATGGTATGTCCTTCTGTCCTAATCGTTATACCTTGTGAATTTAATTCACTAATGACCGCAAAGAATTGATCTCTTAATGGGGGTTTATTTTCGTTGGGGATCAGTTCTTTTAGTTGTTCATCCTTGATCGTATCCCAGTCAATTGTTACTGTCGGATGTTTCGCTTTAATTGCTTGCTCAATAGCTTCTATTGCTTCGCCATTAAAGGTCATAAACTCTATAAGGCTAAGGTTCTTCCTATTTTTGAGTAAATCTTCAACATCTATATTTTGAGTAGGAGTTGAGAGCTCTTTTCTGGTCGGCTTAGCAAATTGTTCTGCAAAATACCGTGTATACGCATCTTCTTCTAAGATGCCGGCCCCATCTTCAGTATTAGTAAAATCTCGTGTATAGCGATCTTGGGACTCTGTTTGGGCCTTTTTTATTGCAATTTCCATTTCCTTATCATCAGACGCTGTTAAAATAGCTTGAATGACAGCGATACTGATTAAAGTACATGCATTGACTGTTTGAGGCTTGGACAGTTGTTTGTGTTGCATACTGGTTCTTCATAAAAGATTTATTACTATAATCTTAGCTAAATAGTATTAACAAAATATTAAGGAAAAAGAAGAATGGAGTTTGAATACATCTAAAAAGGAGAACTAGTTAGATGAAACAAAGTAAGGGATTTTATTTTCCAGTCTTTAGTACTATTGTCGCGTTTGTACTATTAACGCCATTATATGCGTCTAGTAATTTTGCGATTACTCTGCTGGCGGGAGCAACTCTGCCTAATGAGGTGCTTGGTGGAAGTTCAGTTATGGCATATTACACTGTAACTAACTTGACTAATAGTACGCGAAATGGATATAAAGTGGTTGGTTTGCCAAGTACGGTATCACAGTCAACTAGCGATCCAATAGTCACTAATTTATGTAGTAATCCTATTAATTTAGCTGCTAAGGCCAAATGTACCTTAAAATTAGCCATTACTGGGGCTGTGAGAAGCAGTTGCCCAAATTGTACCACGGCTACGCCAGCGCTGAATGTACGTGTTAATGGCAAATCGTGTGATCCTATTTGCGGTCCTATTATTTTATTAAATGGGGCTGAAGAAACAGTATTTAATTATCTAACTGATAGTTGTCCTATAGCCACTGGCGATTATGCGGATGTGCCTGTACGTCCATTTATCGGTGCTAATAATGGTATATTGTGGTTTGCTAGCAATTCACAAGGGTATTTCAAAACAGATGGGGTGCCAGTGAGTCAAGGCACTTCAGATATTCTTGCTTTAATGGCTCGTGCAAGAGACAGTAATGGTCAATGCATTACTTGGGTAGTTAGCCCAGGGCAGGGGAATGTTAACCCTATAGACGCTTATAATAATGAATTGTGGATGACGGTTCCTTATACGCCAGATGGGCAAACTGTTTATTCACTAATTCATAACGAATATCATCCTCTTCCAGTGAATGTGAATAATGAATATGGAAATATTGTTGCTGCTAGCTCATCAGATGGAGGGAATACCTTTCAACTTATTCAAAATTCAGCTAATTACAATGTGCCCGTCATTGTCTCTCCTTACCCTACTCATACCAAAACATTACAGATAATAACAATATGACTGGAGTTGCTGGTATGTTTGCACAAAGTAATATAATAAAATGGAGGGATTACTACTATATTCTAGTCAATCAAGATCTTAGCATTTTAAATCCAAATGCGCCTCCTGGAGGTGTTTGTATTTATCGTACTAATAATTTAGCAGATCCTCGTTCGTAGTTAGGATTTGACGGCACACAGTACAGCATTCCATTAGTACCTCGTTATCCTTATCCTCCATTTGCTAATCCAGAGCAATATTTGTGCTATGAAATTTTACCGGTTGCGTATCGTTTTTCTTGGAGTTATAACGTCATACTCAATAAATTTATTATTATAGGAGTGGATACAAATTATCTACAGAGCGATGGAAGTCGTATAGAGGCTTTTGTTTATACCTTAGCTAACCTTAATCCTATTACCGGTATCCTGACTCCTGCGACCAATACAGGCAATACGTATACAGAATATTTGATTAGACAGATTACTTGGTTGGATCAATGGACTACTATTGGCTCTGTGCTAGGTCAGTCTTATCCTAGTTTGTTAGATCCTACCAGTCAGCAAATTAGTAACAATTATGGCCCTTATTTAGTAGTGGATGATCATAGTTTTCAATACAGCGGTTCTTTACCCTACATTTACTACACTTTATTATTCCCTCATAACGACAATTTTGGCCGAAACAGAAATGTAGTTCGTCAAGCCTTAACAGTTGAGAACTGTATTCCTTAATCGGTTAAATAAAATAGTCCCTCAAATATTAATTTTTTGAGGAGTTATTTTCTCCCAGAACGTAAATCATAGTTTACAATTTAATATAACTCTATATTGAAATATAAGTGAGGCGATCGGCTCAGCTTAGATGGAGACTATTGTATCGTTTACGAAGTAAGGTATATGTGGAATAGATTGTATAATTGACAAGAGGGGATGATTATGATGCAAACGACAGAGGTAATTTGGCAAAATGGTAAGTTTATTCCCTGGGATGAAGCAAAGACGCATGTATTATCTCATACCTTACATTATGGTGGTGGTGCTTTTGAGGGGATTCGCTTTTACAATACTTCCAAAGGCCCCGCAATTTTCCGTTTAAATGATCATGTTGAACGTTTTTTTTATTCAATGTCTGTTTTAAAAATGAATATGCCTTATTCCAAGGAAGAAGTAAGGACTGCAATTATAGAGGTGGTTTCTAAAAACAAATTGGAATCCGGTTATATTCGTCCATTAGCATTCTATGGCTACAGTAAAATGGGGGTTAATCCTATAGGAAATCCTGTAAATTTGATTATCGCCTGTTGGCCTTGGGGAGCTTATCATCCATATGAAAGTATTGATGTTAAAATAAGTAGTTATATTCGTATCCATCCAGATTCAACGGTAGTCGATGCCAAAATTTGTGGTCATTATGTTAATAGTATCTTAGCCTCACTTGAGTTACAGGGGACGCATTACCATGAGGCATTATTATTAGATTGCAATGAACATATTGCCGAAGGTGTTGGTGAAAACTTTTTTATGGTAAAAGATGGGGTGCTTTATACCCCCGCTTTAGGAAAAATACTTTCAGGCATTACCCGCAATACAATAATAAAATTAGCTCATAATTTAAATATTAAGGTAGTTGAAACGGACATTACTCTTGATGATGTTTATCAAGCTGATGAAGCATTTTTTACTGGTACCGCAGCAGAGGTAACACCTATCCGATCGATTAATGATAAACGAATGGGTAAAAATGATGTTGGAGAAATTACGGCTGTAATAAAAAAAGCCTACATGGATTTAGTTCAAGGAAAGAATAATGAGTTCATGCATTATTTGACTTATGTCCAGTAATAATCTGACGTGATTACAGATATGAAGAGTTATTTTTTAAAATAACTCATAAAAAAACTAATAACTTGCTTTTCCAAATAAGTTTTAGCCGTTAAAGAGCTTATTTCCATAAGTTTCTTTCCTACTTGGCCAATCCTTCTTTCTTTTGCAATCGTCCAGCCACATAGAAACGCAGGAACCAGTAAAAAAAGCCATGTCATTGGGTTACTTATTGTGGTTCTGAGGTATCTCTTATGTTTCATCACTTGTTTTTGTTGATGGTGTAATACCTGTTCCAGTTTTTCTATCTCTCTGTGCAATTGGCGTCTTGAGCTGTTCATCTTTACTATTCTCTTTAGGGGATAAATAGGCCCTTGTTTTTTCAAAGCTCATATTACTTAAATTGAAGGTAAGATACTTGAGTAGGACAAAAAATAAAATAAGGTTAAGTAATATTACGAAAAAAGCAGCTTGAAGAATGGTATGTAAAAATAGCATAGCAAAAAAACCAATTACCAACATGATAGATAACCATAAAGTAATCAGTACAACAAATATCAAGCATACATTAAGCAGCAAGGGATAAACACTAAGTCCTGCTAGTCTTACTTCTAATTTAAAAATAGAAAATAGAGTTTTAAAAACTGATATTTTACTATTAATTAGACCTTCAATTTGCTCAAAAAATTTGGTCATTTTCTCATTAACTTGGCCATTAAAAATCCTATGCCACCAGCTATTAATATTGAAGTTAAAGGGTTTTCTTGAACTTTCTGCAGTAATTGATCAGATTGTTTTTTAACTCTATCTTCTGCTTCATTAACTTTATGTAATCCTTCTTCATACAGCTCATTAGCAAATTTTTTACCTTCATGTAACAAGTTAGCTGCGGCTTCAGCAACATGGGCCTTTTGCTTTTTATTCAAATTATCCATTTTAAAACTCCTTTAAAGTATTTGAACTAAGAGAAAGCAGAAAATTTCAAGATCTAACATCGAGTTAAATCACATTACCATGAAGCTCGACTGATTTTCTACTTTTTTCTTGAGCGACTTTAGGATTATGTCCTTATTATAAAGAGATCTTTACAGAACTCATTCAAGCTCCTTATAAATATAGTTGTTTGGTTAAAAAAATCAATTTTAGATGAAAATGTTAGGAGGGGTTTAGAACCATAAACGTAAATACCAATTAATGATAACTTGTCCCCAAAACATAGAAACTAACCCAGCTATACAGAGAAATGGACCAAAAGGAATGGTAGTTTCTTTGGATTTATTGTTCACACTTAAGTATATTGCTCCCACAATAGCGCCGGTAATTGAAGAAAGTAAAAGAATTAGAGGTAAATAGTGCCAACCAAACCATGCACCAAATGCAGCGAATAGTTTAAAGTCACCATGTCCCATACCTATTTTACCAGTAATTAAATAAAATAGCTTAATAAAAAGCCAAAGGCTAACATAGGCACCTACTGCACTTAACACTGCGACAGGCAGAGGAGTAAATAAATTTTGTGTATTCGCAATAAGTCCGACCCAGAGAAAACTTAATGTAAGGTTATCAGGCAATAATTGATGATCCAAATCAATAAAAATTAAACAGATTAGTAGCCAAATTCCTAATAGTGCAAAAGGAAGTTGTAGCGCCAACCCAAAGTGCCAGCTAGCATACAATGATAATAGTAAAGTGCATAATTCAATTAAGGGGTATCTAATGGAAATAGGGTGATGGCATTGGTGACATCGACCTCTTAAAATTAGGTAGCTTATTATAGGAATATTTTGCCACGCCTTAACTAAACTTTTGCAGTGGGGACAAAATGATCTAGGGAAAAAGAGATTAATTTGCGCTCTTAACTCTTCTTCTTTTAGAGCAAATAATTCGCAACATTGTTGCTTCCATTCATCTTGGAGCATAATAGGCAAACGATAAATAACTACGTTTAATAAACTACCTACAGCCAATGACAAAAGGGTAATGGCTAAATATATGAACCAGGGACTGGTTGCGATAAGCTCTTGTATCATGTGATGAGCGTGCCTTTATTCAGTTGAGAAGTTAAGTCTATGCTAAATCTAAATAGCTTGGCCAAGTTTAAATATAGGTAGATACATTGCAATAACTAATCCACCCACTAAAACACCTAATATTGACATAATTATTGGCTCCAATAAACTACTTAGTGCATCCACTGCATTATCAACTTCTTCTTCATAAAAATCAGCTACTTTACCGAGCATCTTTTCTAGAGCACCTGATTCTTCACCAATAGCTACCATCTGAATTACCATGTTAGGAAACAAATGTGTATTTTCCATTGCTATAAACAACTGCTGTCCTGTTGATACTTCCTCTTTAATTTTATTTGTGGCATTGGCATAAATAATGTTTCCTGTAGCACCAGATACAGATTTTAATGCTTCAACTAAAGGCAAACCCGCGGCAAAAGTGATAGACAACGTTCTGGTAAAACGAGCAATGGCCGCTTTTTCTAATATAGTTCCTATGACGGGAAATTTTAATAATGACCTATCAAGATTTTGAGCAAAATTTAGGGAGTGTTTTTTAGCATAAATAAAAGCATAAAGAGCGGCTCCTAACGAGCCAAAGATAATATACCAGTAAGCCTGAAAAAACTTCGACATATCAACTACAGCTTGGGTGAGTGCTGGTAAGTCTGCTCCAAATCCTTTAAATAAGGATTCAAATTGTGGAACAACAAAAATAAGTAGACCTGCTGTGACTATTAGTGCAACCACGAGAACGGCTATGGGGTAGGTTAGGGCTTTTTTGATTTTCTTTTTTATCGTTTCAATTTTTTCTTTATAAGTGGCAACCTTATCCAACATAGTATCAAGTGATCCTGACCTTTCACCCGCATCAACAAGGTTACAAAATAATTCGTTAAAATAAGCCGGGTGTTTTATTAGTGATTCTGATAAAGTCAATCCTGTTTCAATATCACTTTTAATTGTTTCTAATAGATTTTTCAATTTATTGTTCGTTTGCCCTTTAGCTACAATATCAAAAGACTGCACTAATGGAATCCCCGATTCAATCATCGTGGCTAATTGGCGGCTAAAAACTGTGATATCTCCAGCAGTAATTTTCCTATTCTTTTTATCAAAAAAAGGCTTTCTTTTTTTGACAACTTTATTGGTAATTATTCCTTGTTTACGCAAATCAGCTTTTGCTAAAGCTAAACTTCTTGCTTGAATATCACCAACCATCTTTTGGCCAGATTTATTGATTCCTTCGTAGTGAAAAGTTAAAACTGAACCTGTATTTTTAGCCATGAAATTATTCAACGGTTACCCGATTGACCTCCTCGATGGTGGTAATTCCGATTTTTACTTTTTCTAAGCCCGACTGGAATATAGTAAGCATTCCTTCAGACTGAGCCACCTTCAAGATATCCAAAGAGTTTGCTCCAGACATAATTAATTGACCAAGGGATTTTGTCATGGGTAATACTTCAAATAATCCTACTCGACCTCGATAACCACTTGTACATTGACTGCAGCCTACTGCTTTATATAGTTTAATATCAGTTAAATCAGATTCATTAAACCCCAGTTCTATTAGCCCTGCATTGGTATAATCATCCCTTAATTCCTTGCAGTTATCGCATAATTTTCTTGCAAGCCGCTGAGCTATGATGAGAGTAACTGAACTGGCAATATTAAAAGTAGGTATTCCCATATTTACTAATCTATTGAGTGTTTCTGCGGCGCTGTTAGTATGGAGAGTTGAAAGTACTAAGTGTCCAGTTTGAGCTGCTTTGACAGCAATTTCTGCTGTTTCAAAATCGCGGATTTCTCCAACCATGATGATATCTGGGTCTTGACGCAAAAAAGAACGCAATGCTCCAGAGAACGTGAGGCCGGCTTTGGGGTTAATATTTACTTGATTTATTCCAGGTACCTTAATTTCAACGGGATCTTCTGCAGTAGAAATATTGACCTCTTTAGTATTTAGTATATTCAAAGCCGTGTATAAGCTGACTGTTTTCCCGCTACCTGTCGGGCCGGTAACAAGAATCATGCCTTGTGGGCGCTCAATAGCCTTAATAAAGTGTGCCTTTTGAACTGAGCTAAATCCTAATGCCTCAATTCCTAGCTTTGCAGAGCTCGGGTCGAGAACTCTCATTACAACCTTTTCTCCACCAGAGGTTGGGCAAGTACTTACCCTAAAATCTATAGAGCGTGCTTTAGAGATTTTCATTTTGAATCCACCGTCTTGAGGGATTCTTCGTTCAGAAATATCCAATTTTGACATTACCTTGATACGTGCGGTAATGCGAGCAGATAGACAGTGGGGAGGAGTTGCAACCTCACGTAAAATTCCATCTTGTCGATAACGAATACGATAATCTTTTTCGTAGGGTTCAAAGTGAATATCAGATGCCCCTTGCTTAATTGCATCGAGTAAAATCTTATTAACAAATTTAACAATAGGGGCATCATCTGCCAAGGATGGTTGAGCTTCTATATCGTGCTCTTCATCATCAGGACTGATTTCTAACCCCTCTAACTCATTCCCTTCATCGCCCAGTCCTGCAAAACTTTGGTTTTCCTTTTCAGACAATAATTGCTCTATAAATACATTAAGTTTGTCGGTTTCGACTACTATTGCACTCGTGTTTAGTCCTGTATGAAATTGTATTTCTTTTAATGAGGCTTGCTTACTAGGATCATCTGTCGCCAGATATAAATTATTTCCTCTGGTGAATAATGGCACCATTGAATGGCGGCGGATAAGTTTTTCATTGACTAAATTGACAGGAATAGTATCAATATCAATACAGGTAATATCTAGTAATGGGACACCAAAGCTTTGGGCGGCCGTAAGGGCAATTTGCTCTGCTGATAATATGTTATTTTTAACTAAATAGTGTAATAAGGAAATTTTTTCTTCAGCGGCGAGTTTATAATATTCTATAGCTTTTGTTTTATCCAAAAGCTTTTCAAGGACTAATAAATGTCCAATTCCTTGTAATCTATGTTCATCCACTGCAATCATATTTTTATAATCAATATATTTATTAACTATAACTATAGTTTATATGTTTAATAATATTGTAATTTTAGCTGAATTTTATTATTTATGCTTATTTTTAATAACTACTTGTTTCCTATAATACATCTATATTCAGACGAAGTAAGCTTAGTTTGAGAGTAAGGAAAAATAAATTGTTTGGATGTGAAACTCGTTGTATTGTAGTTTAATTGAGGATGAACTATTTGAAAAGGCATCATTTTGTTGATCGAAAAACAGATAAAGCAATATCGCGCACTAGATAAATGGTTTAATTCGCCTTTAGGTTTGTCCGTGGCTAATGAGTTTAGTGATCAATTAAAATCTGTCGCTGATTACTTAAATGGAGAGATACTACTTCAGTTAGGCTCTTGTGGAGAAAACCCATGGTTAGAAATTCTTGATTTCAAGCGAAAATGGATAGCTTCTCCCTTTGCGTTAGGCAATAAAGTCCACCTAGAATGTTCTTTTAATCATATCCCCTTTAATAGAAACAGTCTTGATTGTGTATTAGCTCCGCTAACTTTTGAGCCTTATGGTAATAGTTTTAGCTTAATAGATGAAATAGACAGAGTATTAAAGCCAATGGGGTTTATTGTATTGTTAAGTATTAACCCATGGAGCCTTTGGGGTGGGGCAATGAAATGTGGATTATTACATTGCTATAGCGAACGTCGTGTAAAAATGAGGACACCATTCAATGTAAATAGAATTTTTTTACAAAGAGGGTATAGGCAATGTTCTTTGAATAATTTTTGCTACATCCCACCTATTAATAATAAAGCATTAATTAAAAAGCTTATTTTTTTTGAGGAAATAGGGAAAATGTTGTGGCCATTTCCTTCTGGGTTCTATTGTTACATTGCTCAGAAATATGAGTACATAACCCCTTCATTAATGACTGAGCCTGTAGAGTCGGTTGAAGCCCCTAATATCCTGGCTGAAACACCGTGATGTTAGCCTTCATCTAGACTCGCACCACTACGTGAATGTTTACGAACGATTTGGTGTTTTATACGATGAATACAGCTGTTTTCTAGGTTGAATGTTGTCCCTTTATTTTTGTATACTTCACTGTGCTTTATAAAAAGGTTTATTTAATGACTAAAAAAACATTATTTCGGATTACATTTGCCAATCAAGAGGCAATTTATGAGATATATGCTCGTTCTATTAAAGAAAGTGAAATCTTTGGTTTTTTAGAAGTTGAAGAGCTCGTATTTGGTGAGCAAACCGCCCTTGTTGTAGACCCTTCTGAAGAAAGACTTAAAATGGAGTTTAATGGGGTGAAGCGTACATTTATACCCGCGCACGCAGTATTCCGGATAGATGAGGTAGCAAAGCAAGGCACAGCAAAGGTAAAGGATAATTTAGGCTACGGTAATAAAGTCAGCCCTTTTCCAGGAACAGGAAAAATAGAAAAATAAAAAACAATTAGTATAAATTTTTTAATCTCGCAGTTACGTTCTTGCTAAAGACGTGGAGTTTATTTATAAAAATAAAGTGCGAGATTAGCATTACGTTTCAAGGAAAATTAAATGACTATCCCTGATAAGATAAAGGCTGTATACGATAAATCAACTTGCCTCTTTACTACTAATGAAGTGGAAGCTGCTCTTGATAGAATGGCTATTAAAATTCATGAAGAACTGCAGGATAAAAATCCTGTAATTATATGTGTCATGATCGGCGGATTGGTTCCCTTGGGTAATTTATTGCCACGTTTGGATTTTCCTTTGGAAGTTGATTATGTTCATGCAACCAGATATAGAGGTGATATTACTGGTGGGGAAATATTATGGAAGGTTAAGCCTTCAACAAATTTAACTGGTAGAACTGTCTTAGTTGTTGATGACATTTTAGATGGTGGTGTAACTCTTGCTGCTATTATTTCTGAAATTAAAGCTATGGGGGCAGCAGAAGTATATAGTGCTGTACTAGTAGATAAATATAGAAAAAGAGTTCCTAATGGTCTGCAAAAGGCTGATTTTGTAGGATTAGAGGTAGAGGATCATTACATCTTTGGTTATGGAATGGATTACAATGAGTATCTGCGTAATGCCCCAGGAATTTTTGTTGTTCATCCAGAGCATGAATAATATCAATTGTGCAGGTATGTAAATTCATCAATTGTTATAGGGGTTCTTATTGT
The DNA here is from genome assembly GCA_027437055.1 of Legionella sp. Classification (GTDB taxonomy): domain Bacteria; phylum Pseudomonadota; class Gammaproteobacteria; order Legionellales; family Legionellaceae; genus Legionella. Next base: position 20,182 of record DAIAOV010000016.1, read on the forward strand.
TTTGAGCCCCATCTTGAAGGATGAGAAATAACGGATAAAAAAGAAAACAATGGATTGGTTGGTGACCTGAAAAAGCACAAAATATTTTCATTTTGCACTCACCATAATGTACAACATAATTGTTGTACTAATTCAAGTTGATCCTGAAATAAAGCCTCCTTTTATATTGTTTTGTGTGGATCTGTTATTTTACCTATTTAACTATAATATAAGGATATCTTATGAAATTAGCACGATTCATCCATAAATTAGGATTGGGTTTAAGTGCATGTTGCTTTTTCACGTTAGTGCAAGCGGCTCCATTATTGACATTTACTGCTGATGCAAATTTTCCTCCTCAGATGTTAATAACCGCAGAAAGAACTGCTGTAGTAAAATACGTTGTAACGAATCAATCAAGAAGAGCACATACATTCGTCATGAACTCTATTCCTGGTATTAATCCAGTGACTTCCGGAGCAGGGAATTGTGCTAGCGCTTTTAGATTAGGATATAAAGAATATTGTACTTTAACTTTAATAGTTAATGGATCTGCTTTAGTGGGAAATGTAAGTGGAGGTCCTGTAGTCTGTTCTAATGGCAGTGGATTGCAGTGTTATCAACCCAGCGAAAAAGACATCTTGAATATTGTTATAGGAGCAGCGACGATATTTTATGTTAATGGTAATAAGTCCATAAACGGTAATGGTAGTAGTTGGAACAATGCGTTTAATAATTTAGAGTCCGCGTTAGAAGCCGCAGCAACAACTCCTGGTCTTATTGAAATCTGGGTGGCCGAGGGTGTGTATAAACCCTCACAAGTCTATGCTCCTCATGGAGTGGTAGGTGGAGCTTATGGCATTAATACATCTAAGCTAATAACATTTAATTTACCGAGTAATACTGCAATATATGGAGGATTTTTGGGTACGGAAACTAACCGTGATCAGAGAAATGGACAATTGCACCCAACTATTTTATGTGGTGACATGACTTCTTCCTGTCTTGATCCCTATACTCCTAGCGGTAGTAATAATAGGGTCTGGCATGTGCTTATGGCAGGAAGCGATGTGTCTCCAGGAGTTGGTGTAAAAAATGTTAAGCTAGACAGCTTAATTATCAGAGGAGGGTATGCGGATGGACCTGATAATGGTGTCTTAGGTGCTCATAATGCACTTGTTAGTTTAAGCTATGAGCACGCTGCTGGCGGAGGTCTTTTAGCTCGCTATGGATCAACAATCGCGATCAGTCAAACTGTTTTTGAACAAAACACAAGTGATGGCCTTAATGCTTTGGTGTCAGAGGTTCTAAATGGAGAGTTTCTGGTATTAGCTTCAGGAGGTGGGGCTATAGCGGCAATAGATACAGATACTTTAATTACTATAGATACGTCTCGGTTTACTAATAATTCAGCCATTTTCCCCGGAGGTAGTGGCGGAGCCTTAGAGAATTTAATTGATGCTAGTTACATCATTAGCTCAAGCCAATTTGATCAAAATATTGCATTTCGCAATGGTGGAGGGTTACGCAGTAAAGATGGTGGAGACGTAATTATTTCACTAAGTACGTTCAATAATAATGCTATAAATGGTCCTGTTCCAGACGCAAGTGGTGGGGCTCTAGGTATTATTAATACCAATTTATCCGTATCCAATTCGAATTTTACTCAAAACTCAACGACGCTTACTGGTTTTGGTGGTGGGGCCATTTTCTTTCATACTCCTTTTGATGACGGTACACCTTATTTTTTAAATATCTCAAACGCTACATTCACCAGCAACGTGGGAGCTGCATTTGGTGGCGGTGGGGTTAATGTTTTTGGGATTCTTCCCAATACTGGAACACAAGCTACTATCACCAACTCTAGTTTTATAAGTAATACTGGTGGTGTTGGTGGGGCAGTTTATTTAGACTCTATCCCTACAAGCATCACGAGTTCTACATTTACAAGTAATAGTGCTCAACTGGAAGGTGGAGCAATTTTTGCATCTAATTATGGAAATGCAGTATTTGCTTCTCCTCTAAGAACAATAGCGCAAATTTCTAGTAGCAATTTTAATAATAATACAATTGCTGGAGTGCCTAGTGGTACTACGTCACCTTTGGTCTTCTTTAATTCCGTAGCCATATTTTTTAGTGGTGGTAGTTCTACAGTAACTACTATGGCTCCAGGAGGAGGGGCTATAGCGGTTGAATTTTCTGGAAACGCTCAGATTTTCAATAATACTTTTACAGGAAATACTGCCTTGAGTATACCGCCAGCAGAGGAGGATAGGGGAGGGGCGATTTTAGTAGGGGGTTCTGCCGGAACTCCAACTGCAATGGATCTCGCTCAGGCTATTGTTTCTGCGAATACTTTTTCTAATAATCAAGCTAATATAGATAATAATCTCTCTATCTACAATCCAGCAAATATACCTGGTGGCCCCTGACCGGGATCCTGGTAAAAAAAGGTCATGTTTGATTTATAACCACTATTTGGAAAACACACCATCCATTGCGATCATAAAGTTTGCTTCTAAATTCACATTGGGGATCTATTGTCCTCTTAAATTTAAATAACTTTGTGATTACTCATATTGAGGTAAGGTAATCGCATTCGAAATTGATTTTATCATGGTTAGAACTTTCATCGAGCGCTCCTCTGCAATTTTCTTAGAAATTTCATCTTCTACAAGAAATGATTTGCTCACCCAAACACCAAATTCTTGATTGGTCTCCACGAATGGGTGTAATAGTTTATTATAGCGAGTAAACGCTTGTATATAATTTCCATTAGCGGCTTTTAATTCTCCCGCTAGTATATAGGCTCCCACGAATGCCAAATTATTACCTTGACCAGATAACGGAGAAGCACAATAACCTGCATCCCCGATAAGCGCTATTCGACCTTTGGTCCAACTATTCATTTTTACTTGTGTAATAGCATCAAAATAAAAATCATCGCTTTCAGGCATTCGATTTAAAATATTCTGTGTTTCCCAGCCAAAATCGCGAAAAGTATCACACAGAAATTGTTTTTGCTCACGCTCATCACGAATGTCTTTCAGGATATGCTGAGAGCGAAACATAAATCCTGCTCTTGCTATTTCAGGATCGTTATCGCTATTGATTGATACCAATTTATTATTAGCCTCACATTCTATGTCCAGGTGACTTAAGCTAAGATAATTTGGAATGGTAAAGGTACTAAAATAGGAACCAAGATGAATTAGCTGATATTCACTTTTATCAAAAATTATACGTCTTGTAGCCGAGTGAATTCCATCTGCAGCGATTACTAGGTCATAATTTTCAACCTTACCATCCTTGAAATGGACTATAACGTTATCAGCATTCTGCTCTATACTAATAATGGATTGATTGAAATAACAAGGTACATCAGGAATTGCTTTCATCAGAACTTTCACCAAATCACCACGGAGGATTTCGACTTCGTCATTTTGCCTGAACCCAAAACTCTCACCCTGTTCTTCATGTAGCACATTACCCGAAGCATCTACAAAACGACCACACTCTATGCGCGTTCTCATATCACAAATTTGATCATAGATACCCATTTCTCTAGCAATATGAGTTGCTACGCCGCGCACATCCAGAGCCTGTCCACCTTTTCTAATAGAATCATATTTTTCAATCAAGACAGGAGAAAAACCAAATCTTTTTAGCCAATAACAAATGGCAGGACCAGCGATACCAACGCCAATGACGAGAATTTTGAGATTTTTTGACATTGATAATTACCTTAGATTTAATTTATTAGTCAGTTAGTTTACATGTTAATAGCAAAAACTGCTAATAAGCAGGATAATACTTCCGTATTGATCTGTGCTTACAGTGAAGTCATAAACTATGACGCATTTCTGCAACTTCTTCAGGTTGACCACCACTAGGAATTGAGGTAAGTTATAACGCTACACTAAATCCAGCATCGCAGGTGAGAATTCAATTTCAAAAGGCTAAATAAATTTGGAGTTCAGCTGCTGCGGTGATTCTTTGCGCCTAAAATTTATCAGGCCATCTTTCTTGCTTTAACAATAGTTAAATTGACGATACCATAGGACATATTTCTATTCTATGCCCTATAGATTTTTTCTTAAGCCGTATACTTGGCTTTAGTGAATGGTTTTAATGAAACAGCAATACGTTTATAAAGCTCAGGAAGCCATCTTGGTTGAGCAAAAGTAGAGGTGGCAGGTTTATCATGGCGCATGTCATTAGGAGCTATAATAACTTGTATATTATCAAGACCAACACGTCTAGCTAAAATAAAAAGCTGATCTATAGCAAGATCTCCAACAGCTAAGCAACCAACAGATAAGTTTTTACCGTGAATGAAAATGTTATTACCTAAATTTCTGCGGCCATCAGCTGAGCCTTTTTCCCTGTCAAAGTTATTAGGGTAATTGATCATCATAGATAAATGCATACTGCTAAAGGGATTGAAGTTTACTAATTTATACACGCCCTCAGGGATTTGTTTGTCATTTTCACGTAGTTTAGGCCCTAGTCGCCCGCTAAAACCAGTTAAGGGATAATTGTGGATATGTGTCCAGGACTTCTTAGAGTTTTTTGCCCAAAGCTCCACTTTTCGTTCAGATTTGAAAGCAAGTAGGGCAATTTCTTTAGGAGGATAACTGACCCCAGCCTTAGAGAAAAAAGAAATAAGTTGTGGTTCTGCCTTTAATCCATATTTCTTAATGGCACGTTCAATAGCTTGATCCCAATTAGGTTTTGGCGCCATGGTAAAACCATTTAGAGAGAAAAACACCAAAAATAATGAAATAAAACGTTTCATATGAAAATTACAATGATAATTTATTGGCATGGTATCAAATAATATCCTTAAGGACAATTTGTTATAGAGCATAAAACTTTATCATCCTTTATGTTGTTGTAACAATAGTAGTTGCTTTTTAGTTGGCATAGGTAATTGTGTTGCAATGAAATCAGGACTAATTGATAAGTGACCTATAGCAGGTATGAATCCATAAAAATTGGGGCACAAATAGGTGATAGTTCCATTGGCAGCAACTTTGTAAAAAATATATTTATAATTACAATAATCAGCTTTCTTTAATAATGCCACTTGCATAATAGGGGTTCCTTCCATTCTATTCTCAATGAAATAGGCATTAATCCAAAGATTAGTAATAACTAATAAAGAGCCAATTGCTGTAACCGATTGAATTAAACTACCGGTGTATTTATAAGTACTGTTACCACTACTTAAGTGAGAGATAATTCGGGTTAATGCAATAAATAAGGTAATTACATTGAGTGTATAGATTGCTGCATTAGTATAGTTAAAATAGCTTCCTAAAATTTGACTACCTGACGATTGGTAATGGATAACTAGAGCAATAAGGCTCAGCCATAAAGAGGAAATGACATAGTAAATAGTATTTCTTTTTATTCCAATAATTAAGAAAATTAAAGCAATTAATGGAAAGAGACAGTGGATAAGTTTTGATAAAATATACATTGGTCCCATCCCTCAAGATTTAAGCATAACACGTGAACAAAGTTCTATTGTTTAAACTGATTTATATTTATATCAGCTATTTTATTGGATGGCTAGCCGACTCATGAAATACCTCAGTAATTATCAATATCAGGATCTTTTATTAATAAAATAATGGGATCCGTAGGGTATAGCATTGTATTTACCATATTTTTAGGAACCTCTATACGTCTTAGAGTAAATTTATTTAAAGCAGGCATTAAATAAGTTAGTGGGTTGGTTAATTGTGATGCATTCTCTATTTGATTATTTCTTTTTCTATTGCTACGTATATTTTGATGGATAGTACCAATCCATAAAGGCCTATTTAATTCTATAATATTATAATTTGATTCCCATATATCAAGCTCTAGAATCATATGGGATAGTGGATCCTGAAAAGTCATAATTAATTCAGGAGATTTATTTTCATATAATTGCGCCAACAAAGGGAACTTAATTTCGTCTGACTTGGTGTTCATTTTCATGAGTAATTTAGTAAAGAATGATTCACTATGTGTCTTCCAGCCATGTGCTTCCAAGCTGTTTTGTAATAAGTCAAGATCACCAACGTATTGAATATTTAAGATGCTAATTCGATTTCCAATACGATTGAGATGATATATAGGTAAAATTGGTTTTTGTTGATCCCACCATACAGCCTTTTTTAAAGTATATACTTTACAAGAAGGGGTATGATTATAGGACAATGTCTTAAAATTAATGTAGGTAGATAAAGTCATAGAAAATATTAGACCAGCTAACAACGATATCAAAATAGTTGTAGGCTGAGTTATTTTTAAGTAACTAAAATTTGATTTCCTATAGATTAGATAATGTATTAAACAAATACTAACACCAGCAAAATAAGCGGCCAGCGTATCAGTAAACCAAACGTCTCCTAAATAGATAGCACCAAGTCCGCTTAATCCTAAGACGATCAATATAAAAGATCTAACTCCTCTGGTAAGTAAAGTGTAGGGGTTATTCATATAGAATAAAATAAATCCATAGATAGCAGTGGCAACTTCAATATTAGTTGCTAGAAAAGAGGAGCCTGATGGAATAACTTGAATGCCTTGTGGTCTAGGACTATTGATTAGATGAGCTAATATCCAGGCAAGACAACTACTTGAAACGAGTATACTAGTCAAATAAATTATTACTTTAATATTCTTGTGATATAGAAACCAAACACAGCAAAGTATATAAAAGCAGGCAATAGTTATAGTGCTCGTTAGTTGAGTACAAACAATAAAGAATGCTTTTAATAAAGGCGCGTGAAAACTTTGTGTAATTAGATGAATAGGGTAATTAACAAAGCTTAACCATTGTATTTTGATACTGAGTATAGCGAGGAGTATAAAGGAAAATAGACACAATAGATTTATCATAAAGAGTGCTGCAGTTGGGTAATGATTTTGCTCTTCATCTGGAGTAACGGTATAGTAGATGCTTGATAATCTAGAACTACTTTTGAGCTTTAACCAAAAATGATGCAAATAATTTTTAAAAAAGGAATTTATTTTATTAAATATCCATTTTAGTAGCAGACTGATTAACCAAATACCCGCGAGCACAATTAATATGATAATAAATAAACGAGTAGCACTTTCAGCTGAAAGACTGTGGCTGGCTGCGCCAATTAAAACACCAGGCATAACATACAGAAGTGACCAGCCAAATGCAGACAAAACATTAGCAATTAAAAAACGCCATTGTTTCATATGTAATATTCCTGCTATTACTGGAATAAGCGATCTTAATGGGCCAATAAAGCGGCCGACCAATACACTTTTTCCGCCATGGCGAGCAAAGAAATCCTTACCATATTTTAACCAGTGGGGATACTTGTTAAATGGCCAGATCTCAACTAATCTCTCACTATAAAAAAAACCTAAAGCATAGCTAAGACTATCCCCACAAACTGCGCCTAAGGTTGCCGCTAAGAGGGTTAAGTCGATGCGCATTATTCCCGAACCAGCTAATATACCAATAGCTGTCATCGTTACTGAACCAGGAATGATGCTGCCTATTATGGCTAAAGACTCAGCTAAAGAAATAATGAATGTGATAAATAGAGACCATCTAGGGTTTGCTTGCAGCCAATCAGTGAGCGGTTGAATATAATCTGCGAACAAATTCATAGTTTCTCGTTATTTAAATTGATTCAGGAAAACTCGCTCAAAATGCTGGCTTACTTCTTCTAAGCTAATGGAGGGAAGAAAATGTCTCATTTGAGTCATCTCCATTTTAGCAAAGCCGCAGGGATTAATGCCTAAAAAAGGAGCTAAATCCATGTCAACATTTAAGGCTATTCCATGATAAGTACAACCATTTTTAACTCTAAGTCCGATAGACGCTATTTTCTTTTCTTGTACATAAACTCCTGGTGCCCCACTGCGAATACTGGCTTTTATTTCATATTGAGCCAAAACAGAAATGAGAACTTTTTCCAATTGGCATACTAAAGTTCTTATACCCAAATTTCTACGACGTATATCCATTAATACATAAGCGACTAATTGTCCTGGGCCATGATAAGTTATTTGACCGCCGCGATCAGACTGGACGATTTTAATATTATTGAGATTAAGGATATGTTCTACTTTTCCCGCTTGGCCTTGAGTATACACTGAATGGTGCTGCAATAGCCAAAGCTCGTCTGGAGTGTCAATATGTCTCTGTATGGTAAATTCTTTCATCTTTAACCATACATCATTGTAGTCTTGAGTCCCTAAATAATGAATATTCATTACAAAACCATTTTAATATCTGGATGTTTTACCAGCGCTTGATAATAGGCATCTAACATTTCCTGACTTTCTGCATATACGGTAGTGGTAATAGCAAGAAAACTACTTTTTTGACTCAGTTTATGAGTCATATCTGTTTCCTGAAAGTTAGGGAAGTGTTGAATAGTAATTTCTTTTATTTCATAAATAAAAGATTCAGAATTAGTACCGATTATTTTTACCGGAAAATAACATGGAAATTCGATAAGTGTAGTTCTAGCCATAATTTAACGTAATAGTTGAGAATATGAGTTATTAATAGCTCTCCAATACTGTCCAATTTTGCCTTCATTAATAAAACAATCATTAATCATAGTAACAGGCATTATTTCCTTGGTAGTACTAGTGATCCATACTTCTTGTGCTTTAAAAAGTTCTTCTATAGTTATTTCTTCTTCGCTAAACGCCCAATTTAAATCTGATATTAATTCAATTGCTATTTGTCGAGTAATTCCAGGTAAACACGCGTTATTTAACGGAGGGGTCTTAATTTTCCCTTCTTCAGTTACTATGAATACATTAGCAGTACTACCCTCAGTTATGATTCCATTACGAGCTAAAATAGATGTTTGAAACCCAGAGCAAACGGCCTCATCATTTAATAAAATATTAGCAATTAATGATGTTGTTTTAATATCGCATCTTTCCCAACGAATGTCCTCAACAAGCTTGGCTTTTATTCCTTTTTCTTTGTCAGTTTCCGACGGAAAATGATTATGAATGGTGAATGCAATAACTGATGGGGCGATGGTTTCAGGAATGTCATGCTTTCGATACCCCTGATTTCCGCGAGTTACATGAATGTAAATTTGCAAGTCGCCGCCATTATTTTCCATTATGAGTCGTTGAATTAATTCATGCCAATCATAGTAAGGAATATGAATTTTGGTTTTTTCCAAATTGGAATAGAGTCGTTTTAGATGTCTTTTAACAAAAAAAGGCTGCCCATTATAGACAGGCAGCACCTCGTAAACGGCGTCTCCAAATAAAAAACCGCGGTCAAAGATAGATATTTTTGCATCAGCAGCATCTAAATATTCGCCATTTACGAATGCAATACTCATTCCTAACTAATTCCTACGAGCCAAACCAGTTTTTAAATGTTAAGCGAATAGAGTCTTTAGTTCTAGTGAAAAATCCACCCGAATCAACAGATTGCAGAGCATATAAAGGACGAGTAGCAACTATATTATTATCAAATTTTACTACTAATTCACCTATTTTATCGCCTTTATTAATAGGAGCTTCTAGATAAGAAGGGACATTAGTTGATATATTGAGCCTTTGATATTGGCCTGCCGGAATAGTAATGAATTGATCATCAGTTAAGCCAACAGTTACTTTATCAATAGCCCCTTTATAAAGTTGCATTTCAGCAATAGATTGTCCTGATTTGTATAATTGGTGTGTTTCAAAGAATCTAAAACCATAATTTAGTAATTTTTCGCTATCATCTGCACGAGTAGAATCATTGGGCTCTCCTAACACTACAGCTAATAGACGCATATTGCCGCGTTTTGCAGAGGAAACAAGGCAGAAACCTGCTTCTGCTGTATGTCCTGTTTTCAGGCCATCAACTTGGCTATCTCTCCATAATAAACGATTTCTATTAGGTTGGCGTATTCCATTATAAGTGAACCATTTTTGCTTATACCAGCCATAGTACTGAGGAAAATCAGTAATTAACGCTCTACCTAAAATGGCAAGATCTTTCGCTGTTGTATACAAATTAGGATCTGGTAAGCCTGTACTATCGGTGAAGTGGCTGTTTTTCATCCCTAAATTTTGAGCTTGTTGATTCATTAGGTCAGCAAAAGAATTTTCAGTGCCACCAACATGTTCTGCCATGGCAACACAAGCATCATTTCCTGAATCGACTATAATACCTTTTAGTAAATCTTCCACTAAAACTTGCTGACCCTCTTTAATAAACATTCGAGAACCACCAATTTTCCAAGCATCGCGACTTACTCTTACGCTATCGTCTATGTGTATTTGACCTTGGTGAAGTGCATTGGATACTACGTACAAAGTCATCATTTTAGTTAAACTGGCGGGAGGCAAGCGTTCTTCACTATTTTTTTCTGCAATAATCTTACCACTATTTACATCAATAAGAATATACGCTTTTGCGTTAAGAGCTGGTGCAGATGGAGTTACTAAAGGTTTGCTATTAACAGAAGGGGTAGGTCTTTGCAAATCATTAGCATTAGGTAATGAATCTTCAGCTGTAGAATTGGTAGATTGCACAAAAAGTGTAATAAAAAACAATGTTGTTAATAAAAAAGACGTCGCTCTGCTCATGTATTTACCCGAAGTCGTTACAAAATGCCGATATACTAACACAACCAATTACTAGCGGCCAAATAGCATAGAAAAAATATTGTTTTTTTTAATTTTCTGGGTGTTTTAAAATTATTTTAGAGATAAAACTTCGAAAAACATTTTTTTTTCGGGTATAGTAACGGACAAATAATAATTATATTTAAGAGCATATGAGAAAAACATTGATTGCCCTAAGTGTACTTATAGCCGGCTGCCAGAGTACTGGTACTAATAATCCTTCTAACGAAGCGAACCCAAGTAAAAAATATAATGGCCGCTCCAATAGTGCAATATATAACCGTTATAAAAATAAAGGTAATCGTTACACCATTCAACAAGATGGTGCCCCAACTAAAATTCATAATGTTAGTTTTAAAGAGCCTGTTCCAACTAAAGAACCATTAAGCAGATATGGTAATCCAACCGAATATAAAGTAGATGGCCGTACTTATCAGGTAATGAAAAGCTCCACAGGATATAAAACGAGAGGCGTCGCCTCATGGTATGGAACAAAATTTCATAAGCAGCGTACATCCAGTGGTGAGCCTTATAATATGTATGTAATGTCCGCAGCACATAAAACGCTACCTTTACCTACTTATGTAAAAGTAAAAAATTTGGATAATGGACGTGAGGCCGTAGTAAAAGTTAATGATCGCGGTCCGTTTCATGCAGATAGAGTCATTGATTTATCTTATGCTGCCGCGTTAAAGCTTGGGGTGTTCCCTAAAGGAACTGCCCGAGTTGAAATTGAGACTTTAGCCGGCCCCTCTGGTCAGGCTCATTATTATCTACAAGCGGGAGCTTTTTCCTCTGAGGCTTCAGCAAAACGTCTAAAAGATAAATTGGCTCGTATTACTCCATCCCCAGTGTTTATTGAGCACTACAAACAACACTATATAGTTAGAGTAGGTCCATTTGCAGCTAAAAAAATGGCTGATGGCTTAAAGTCGCAATTAGCTAGAAACGGAGTAACGGGCTCCTTCTCCGTTTTAATTTAGTTCTTCCATAGATAAGAGAGGAAAGAATATTTCTGATCATTTCTTGATGTTGAGCAAACTTAAAAGGAACAATTAATATGTCAGGAGACCTCCCCTTAAAAGTCTTTTTATGTGGAGATGTAATGACAGGGAGAGGGATAGATCAAATATTATCTCATCCGGTCGAACCGCAGATTTATGAGTCGTATGTTAAAGATGCAAGAGATTATGTATCTCTTGCGGAAGAAGTCTGCGGAGATATACCAAGAAAGGTTGATGGGGCATATATTTGGGGGGATGCTTTAAAGGAGTTAGAACGACGGGCTCCCCAGGTAAAGTTGATTAATTTAGAAACTAGCATTACAGCAAGTAACACCCCATGCATTCATAAAGGGATACAATATAGAATGCACCCAAAGAATATTGATGTAATAAAGACTGCGAAAATAAATGTATGTGTTATAGCTAATAACCATGTCTTAGATTGGGGTTTTGAGGGACTTGCAGAAACGCTTGATACGCTGAATAAAAATAATATTTCTTATACTGGTGCCGGAAATGATATTACGGAGGCTACAAGCCCAGTAATACTTACTCCCCCTGAAATATCTGGCCGCGTATTAATATTTTCTATGGGAGTTAGTTCAAGTGGAATACCAGAAGATTGGGCTGCTACTGCAACTCAACCTGGAGTCTGGTTACTTGAAGATTTAAGTTCTAAGACCATTAATAAAATAATAGAAAAGATTGAATCGTATAAACAACCAGATGATTTTTGCATTATTAGTATCCATTGGGGGGCTAACTGGGTTTATCAAATCCCTAATCAACATCAAACTTTTGCTCATCAATTAATTGATAGCGGAATGGTGCATTTAATTCATGGACATTCTTCGCATCATCCTATAGGAATTGAGCTGTATAAGAAAGTTCCAATTTTTTATGGATGCGGTGATCTCATTAATGATTATGAAGGAATTGCCAATCAAATCGAATTTAAAAGTAATTTATCTTTGATGTATTTTTTATACTTTAATAGTAAAAATTTAAGAGTAGAACGATTAGAGTTAGTTCCTTTTGAGATAAAAAAATTTAAACTCAATACCGCTAGTAATAAAGATACAACCTGGCTATTAAATACATTACGAAAAAAGTCTGTTGCCTTTAATACTCATTTTGAATTAGAGAACAATATTATACGGGTAGTCTCGAAATAAGCCTGAACTTAGTTATTTCCAAGTCATAATGAAGCTTCACTATTGAATATGGTGGTTATAAATAATCTTGGCATATAAAGTTTCATTATTTTTATAAGTAATTTGCTTTCTTAGATTTTTATGAATACGTAAATGAAAATTAATTTGGGATGTTGTTAAAAATACAAAGTTATTCTATAAAATCTGGATAACCACTCATTTTATGGAATAATTAATAGCTAATTATTTAATTAATAGATAAAATCAACAACTATACTCTGAAAACTATAATTAGTGAGGCACTTTAGCAATGCATAATGGCTCTGTATTTTATATAATATTCTTAATATTCGCAGGAGCTGCTTTTCTTTCTACACTAGTTTTATATACAAAACAATCTCTACTAGTAGCATACATCCTTTTAGGAGCTATTCTAGGTCCTTGGGGATTACAGCTAGTGCCTAATATTACTATGGTGCAACAGATTGGGGATATAGGAATAGTCTTTTTGCTGTTTTTATTAGGTTTACACTTACAGCCACAAAATTTGATCCATATGCTTAAGGAAGTAACTTGGATTGCTGTTATTAGTTCAGTTTTTTTTGCGGTAATTGCTTATTTTATTGGCAGATGCTTTGGACTTACTGTAACAGAATCATGGGTATTGGGAGCATCTATGATGTTTTCTAGTACTATTATAGGATTAAAACTGCTGCCTACGACTATATTGCATCATCAGCATACGGGCGAGGTGATGATTAGTGTTTTGTTAATGCAAGACGTCATCGCGATAATTATCCTTATTTTGATTAATGGTGCAAAAGAAGGTGGTGCCTTATCTTTCAATGATTTACTCTTGGTCGGTATTGCATTACCAGCATTATGCTTATTTGCCTTTGTATTTGAGCGCTATATCTTAATAAAACTATTAGCTCGATTTGATAGAACACAAGAATATGTTTTTTTACTTTCTATAGGGTGGTGTTTGGGACTATCGGTTCTGGCTCAGAAATTGGGGCTTTCTGAAGATATTGGTGCTTTTGTTGCTGGAGTTGCTTTAGCATCCAGCCCGATTTCATTGTTTATTGCTGATAGTTTAAAGCCATTAAGAGATTTTTTCTTGGTAATGTTTTTCTTTTCAATTGGTGCAACATTTAATTTTGGATATGCAGCGCAAGTTGTTATTCCTGCGGTTATTCTTTCTGCTCTAATTTTAATTACCAAACCATTATTGTTTTATGTTCTTTTCGCCAGAGCGGGAGAGAAGAAGAACGTGGCAAAAGAAGTGGGTATTCGTTTGGGACAAGGTAGCGAGTTTTCTCTTTTAGTAGCCAGTATAGGATTAAGTACTAAATTGATTTCAGATGTAGCTTCAAATTTGATTCAGGCTACAACTATTTTAACGTTCATAGTCTCATCTTATTTTGTGGTTTTAAAATATCCAACACCTATAGCGTTTTCTGATAAAATGCGTAAGGATTAACATAATGAAATTATTGGTTATAGTCTTATGTTTACTTAGTGAGCGGTTTCTAGTTCATACCGTATCACATCAGCGTTTTTGTTGGTTTGCTGATTATTGTTTATCGATAAAAAAATTAATTGAAAAAAGTGATTTCTTCACTAATTCCTGGATGTATCTGGCAGGGGTAGTTGCCCCTATTATTTTTGTTGTCTCACTTATTTATTTTTTATTTAGTGGCATTTTTTTTGGTTTTTTAGGAGTTATTTTTAGTATTATTATTTTCTTCTACTGTCTTGGACCACAAAATGCCTTTTATCCCATATCTGAGTCGGACTCAGGATCAACTAATAATACGGAAGTGATTGGTGATTATTTTGTACAAGTGAATAGCCAATTATTTTCTGTCATATTTTGGTATGTTGTCACTGGTCCCATCGGTGTTTTAACTTATAGATTGATTACCTTATGCCAAACGATTAATCCCATCAGCCAGCAAGCAAAACAAATTTCGGACGTTCTCGAATGGATTCCTGCGCGTATTTCAGCGCTCCTTTATCTATTAGTTGGTAATTTCCAACGGGGGTTCATTGTCTTTACTAAATTGCTTTTTGTTAAGCCTGAATTGAATCATCAAATATTAAATGACTGTGGGGTGCTCGCAGTACGCTCAAATGAAGTCGATGAAATACCTCTACCTGTTGCTGAGTGTTTGATAGAACATGCAACCATAGTCCTTATGGTCTTTATTGCCTTATTTACATTGGCATCTTGGATATAACAACTGATGTTCTTTTTTTAATTTATTACGGATTTAAATTATGAATTTGTTATTGCGTATCGTATGCTGTATTACTTTGCTGAGCCTTTCAGGTTGTGTAAAGCAAAAAATTATAGGTGATCCACAAACTATCAACTTATGTAAAACAATCTGTGTACAGCATCTAGAATCATGCCAAAAAAATTGCACTAATAATTGCCGCATGTGTTCTGCTGCATCGAATTACACCTCAGCAAAGAACTTTTTTAAATACGTACATGAAAAACAAGTTGAAGGCGGATTTATCACTCGTGGGTTGAATTCTTACCGTGATCCACTACAATGCCGCAAAGTAACTTGTAACTGCACATCGGATTACACCACTTGTATTCAAGGTTGTACGGGAGTAATTCAAAAACAATTACGGTCTGTACCATATTGTACTTAATTTCATAGAATGTCGGGGAACTTATTCATGGCAAATGAACCTAATATTGATTTAGATCCAATTGAAACGCGCGAGTGGCTGGATGCCCTACAATCTGTATTTGCCACTGATGGTATTGAGCGCGGAGCTTTTTTATTACAGCAACTCTTAAACAAAGCTAACGCTGAAGGCGTCAAATTATCAAGCTCAATAAATACACCATATAGAAACACGATAAAACCATATGAAGAAAAACAAATGCCTCCTGATGAAGGTATAGGAAAACGTATTAGTGCCTTGATTCGCTGGAATGCCGTTGCTATGGTGCTCAGGGCAGGTAAGCATGCTCCTGAATTGGGTGGTCATATAGCATCTTATGCTTCTTCATCTACTCTATATGAAACTGGATTCAATTACTTCTTTAAAGGTCCTAACGGAGAACATGGTGGCGACCTAATTTATATTCAAGGCCATTCGTCTCCAGGTATCTATGCTCGTGCTTTTCTTGAAGGCCGATTAAGTGAACAACAACTACAGTTATTCAGACAGGAAGTAGAAGTAGATGGCTTATCCTCTTATCCTCATCCTTGGCTAATGCATGATTTTTGGCAATTCCCCACGGTTTCTATGGGCTTAGGTCCTTTGCAAGCAATCTACCAAGCTCGTTTCTTAAAGTATTTAGAAAACCGCGGACTAATTAAAGCTGAAGGAAGGAAGGTTTGGGCATTTCTTGGTGATGGCGAAATGGATGAGCCAGAGTCCGTAGGTGCATTAAGTATCGCTGCTCGAGAAAAGCTGGATAATCTAATCTTTGTAGTCAACTGCAATTTGCAGCGCTTGGATGGACCAGTGCGTGGTAATGGAAAAATTATTCAAGAATTAGAAGGATTATTCCGTGGTGCTGGTTGGAACGTAATTAAAGTGATTTGGGGTGGGCTTTGGGATCCTTTATTTGTTCAAGATAAAGATGGCTGGATGCAAAAACGCATGGAAGAATGTGTGGATGGAGATTATCAAGCTTATAAAGCTAACGATGGTTCTTATGTCAGACAGCACTTTTTTAATCGTTATCCAGAATTACAAAAAATGGTTGAGAATCTCTCTGATGATGAAATATGGCGTCTCAATCGTGGTGGTCATGATCCACAGAAAGTATTTGCTGCTTATGCTCGGGCGGTGGAACATAAAGGGAGCCCGACCGTCGTATTAGCGAAAACAATCAAAGGTTATGGAATGGGGGCTGCTGGTGAAGGACAAAATATTACTCACCAACAAAAGAAAATGACTATAGATCAACTCAAAGCATTTAGAGATCGATTTAGTATCCCTGTTAGTGATGAACAAATTGCTGAAATTCCATTTTATAAGCCAGATGATAATAGTCCTGAGATTCAATATATTAAAAAGCACAGAGAGGCTTTAGGTGGGTATTTACCCGCAAGATCCACTCATGTAGAGCCACTAAAGGCTCCTTCATTGGAAGAATTTGCTTCAGTTACTAAAGGCTTAGGTGATAGAGAAATTTCAACTACTATGGCTTTTGTGCGTATTCTTTCTGCTTTACTAAAAAATAAAGAAATAAGTTCGCGCATTGTTCCAATTGTACCTGATGAATGCAGAACATTTGGTATGGAAGGTTTATTCCGTCAAATTGGTATTTACTCTCCAGTTGGACAACTTTATACCCCTGTTGATCATGGACAGGTCATGTATTATAGAGAAGCCAAAGACGGACAAATACTTGAGGAAGGAATTAATGAAGCAGGGGCGTTTTGTTCTTGGATAGCTGCGGCAACTTCTTATAGTTCTAATAAGTTAGCAATGATACCTTTCTATATTTATTATTCTATGTTCGGTTTTCAACGTATTGGAGACTTGGCATGGGCTGCTGGTGATATGCAGGCAAGAGGTTTCTTATTGGGTGGAACCGCTGGACGTACAACTTTGGCGGGTGAAGGCCTTCAACATCAAGATGGCCACAGCCACTTATATGCATCAACTATCCCTAATTGTGTTTCTTACGATCCTACTTATGCATATGAGCTTGCTGTAATTATTCAACATGGTTTATATCGTATGTATGAAAAAATGGATAATGTCTTTTATTATATTACAGTAATGAATGAAAATTACCTCCATCCTGATATGCCTAAGGGAGTCGAGGAAGGTATTATCAAAGGAATGTACGTGTTGAAAGAGTCTAAGAAAAAAGCTAAACAACATGTTCAATTGATGGGATGTGGTACTATTCTTCGTGAGGTAATCGCGGCGGCAGAAATGCTGGAAAAAGATTATTCAATCACTTCGGATATATGGAGCGTAACGAGCTTTAATGAATTACGACGCGATGGTTTAGCTGTAGCGCGTCATAATGCACTTCATCCAGAAAAGAAATCCAAAGAAAGTTATGTTTCTTCTCAATTGAAAGGGCATCAAGGTCCAGTAATTGCTGCAACTGATTATATGCGTATTTATGCAGATCAAATCCGTTCTTTTGTTCCTAATCGTTATGTTACTTTAGGCACGGATGGTTATGGTCGAAGTGATACACGCGAACGTCTACGTCATTTCTTTGAGGTTGATGCAAAATTTATAGTTCTGGCAGCACTTAATGCACTTGTAGCCGACGGAGCTATAGATAAATCTAAGGTTGTTGATGCTATAAAACGTTATAACATTAACCCAGATAAATTAGATCCAGTTACTCATTAGTTGAATAATGATCTTAAGTCAATAGAGATATTGTTTAACTGAATGCTGAGGATAAATATGGCAAATGAAATAGAAATAAAAGTTCCTGATATAGGCGGCGCTACTCAGGTCGATGTGATTGAAGTTCTTGTTAAAGTGGGAGATGAACTCTCTGTTGATACTCCTTTAATTACTTTAGAGTCTGATAAGGCGAGTATGGAAATACCTTCTCCACACGCAGGAAAAGTAAGCAAAATACAGGTAAAAGTTGGAGATAAGGTATCTGAAGGTGATGTTATCCTTCTGATTCAGACAGAACAGACTTCAGAAAAAATGGAAGCAACGGCTAAAGAAACTACTGAAACACAAAAATTATCAGCAGATGTTGCTGAAAAAACAGAAAAACCTGCAATGCATCCTGGCCAATCACAATTAGTGGATGTAGTAATTCCAGACATTGGTGGAGCTACGGATGTTGATGTAATCGATATTTTAGCCAAGCCAGGTATGCAAGTAGAGAAAGATCAGGCTCTAATAACCTTAGAGGGTGACAAGGCCACTATGGACATTCCTTCACCTTATTCTGGTACGGTTAAGACGGTGAGTGTTGCATTGGGTGATAAAGTCTCTCAGGGAACATTGATTTTAACAATGGAAACTCATGGCCAAGTAGAGAGTGCGGCTACCATAGAAAAGAGCACCCCATCTGCTAAATCAGTCCCTGTTACGGAAACAACTGTGCCGACTGCTGCTGTTGCGCAAACACAATCAGGTCCCAGTGCTTCGCCAATCATTTCAGAGGTAACTGAACGTCCAGAAGTTATTGCTGCAGGGCCGGCTGTTCGACGTATGGCAAGAGAGTTAGGAGTGAATCTTTCTTTGGTAAACGGTAGCGGCCGTAAGTCACGAATTACCAAAGAAGACGTACAAGCCTATGTTAAAGAACGATTAAATGAGAAACAAACTTCAGGTACTTTCAGTTTACCTGGAAATCCAGTGGTTGATTTTAGTCGATTTGGCGAGATTGAAACTAAACCTTTGAATAAAATTAAAAAACTTACGGGTGCCAACGTGCATCGCTCATGGATCACGATTCCTCATGTGACTCAATTTGATGAAGCAGATATAACTGACTTAGAAGCTTTTAGAAAATCTGAGTCGGATCATGCCAAAAACTCAGGTTATAAATTAACTATTCTTGCTTTTGTCTGTCGTGTGGTAAGCAAAGCGCTACAGGTTTATCCTCAGTTTAATTCTTCTTTGGATGCGAGCGGTGAAAACCTAATTTACAAAAAATATTGCAATATTGGCATCGCAGTGGAAACACCTAATGGCTTAGTGGTTCCAGTGATCAAAAATGTGGAGCAACTTAGTGTTGGTGAAATCGCCCAAGAAATGGCAAGACTAAGTAGCAAAGCAAGAGATAAAGGTTTAATGCCTACTGATATGTCTGGCGGCTGTTTTACTATCTCTAGTCTAGGTGGCATAGGTGGCACAGCATTTACCCCTATTGTAAATAGTCCGGAGGTAGCCATATTAGGATTATCGCGCTCTTCAATTAAGCCAATCTATGAAAATGGGGAATTTAAACCAAGACTGATGTTGCCACTTTCGTTGTCCTATGATCATCGAGTGATTGATGGGGCTGAAGCAGCACGATTTACACGTTTTATTAGTGATGCTCTAAGTGATATCAGAAGAATATTGTTGTAATCGCATAGCCCGTATTAGCGCAGCGTAATACGGGATTGTTTTTTCATATTTAGTTGCAGATTTAATGATTTATTAATCAATTATATGAACCCTCGTATTACGCTGCGCTAATACGGGCTACGATTTTGTAAAATAATATTTAAATGAGGCTTGAAATGGCTAAGAAAATTAAAACTGAAGTGGTGGTATTAGGAAGTGGACCTGGTGGATATACTGCTGCATTCAGAGCTGCAGACTTAGATAAAAAAGTAGTTTTAGTTGAGCGTTTCGATACTTTAGGAGGTGTCTGTTTAAATGTGGGATGTATTCCTTCTAAAGCACTGTTGCATATAGCCAAGGTAGTTGAAGAGGCGGAGGAAATGACTGAGCAAGGCGTCAGCTTTGGTAAGCCTAAATTTGATAATAAGAAGCTAGTGGCGTGGAAAAATTCTGTGGTTTCTAAACTGACAGGTGGTTTAAAGGCATTATCGAAGCAGCGTAAAGTAGAGATTATTACTGGTACTGGCAAGTTTTCTAGTACTCATCAAATTACTGTAGATACCAAAGATGGTCCTGTAGAGGTTGAATTTGATAATGCAATTATCGCTGTAGGCTCAGAATCAATTAATTTACCATTTATACCTGAAGATAAACGCATATTTAGTTCAACAGGTGCTTTAGAGCTCGCAGATATTAAAGGTGATTTGTTAGTTCTAGGTGGTGGTATCATTGGTTTAGAAATGGCAACAGTTTATTCAGCCTTAGGAGTAAATGTTACAGTAGTTGAGTTTATGGACCAACTGATTCCGGGAGCTGATGCTGACTTAGTGAATATCCTGCAAAAGCGTATGACCAAGAAAGGTGTAAAATTCCTTTTGAAAACAAAGGTGACTGCAGTTGAAGCCAAGAAAGATGGTGTTTATGTCTCTATGGAGGGGCAACATGCTACTGAGAAGCCATTATGCTTCCAGCAAGTTCTTGTTTCTGTGGGAAGAAAACCCAATGGCGG
>DAIAOV010000170.1 GCA_027437055.1 Legionella sp.
AACCGTATCTTCTATAACAGGACTTTCAGTAGAGGAAATTTCTCAGTTATAAGGATCTTTTAATTTTACCGCCAGAAATTAAAAAAATATATTGATATTATTTCATTTATATGAAATAGAAATGCGTACATGTATAACTCTCTAAAAGGAAAATAAAAATGACTAGCAAAGATGAACAATTAAATATGATGGCTATGTTTACTGAAATTGTTGCGGCTTATGTTTCAAATAATAAAATGGAATCAATGTACCTACCAGCATTTATCAATCTTGTACAACGAAGTTTGCTTTCTCTCCATTCAAAAGATGCATTTCAATTGAGAGCTGCTTCAGAACCGGCAGTGCCTTTAGAAGAATCCATAAAACCAGATTATATCGTTTGCCTTGAAGATGGTCGCCAATTAAAGATGCTTAAGCGCCATTTAAAGACAGCTTATAATATGACTCCTGACCAATATCGGGAACGCTGGAACCTTCCTGCTAATTATCCTATGGTTGCTCCTAACTATACTAAGCGCAGAAGCAATATTGCGAAGAACATTGGTCTCGGCAATAGGAAGCAAAGATCTAAAAAAGACGCTGCTTAGTTTGTTCATAAAGATCATGAAGAGAAATAATAAATGGATAGTAATTACTCACCCCCTCCTGAGTTTGTGGTGTGAGATAAGTTAAGATTTGACTAAAATGGTTTTAAATTTAAGTAATTTTATGGTATTTTTTCTATATGATTACAAGAGAAACACTAGCCTCATTAACATCTGAAGAAAAAGATAACCTCATATTGGAGCTCGTTGTGCGCATTGAAATATTGGAAGCGCGGCTTCTTGAGCTTGAAGAAAAGTTATCTCAAAAAAAGACCTCCAAAAACTCAAGCATTCCGCCCTCACGAGACCAAAAGGGGAACCTTCCTGGAGGAAAGAAGAAGGATCGACGTCAGAAGAGCATGGGAAGAAAGGGATATGCTCGAGACTTACATCCTAATCCGGATGAGATTCTTGACTCAAAGCTTAAGAAATGCAGTCAATGTGGCAGAAGTCTTGAAGAAGAAGATCATCAGCTTCATACTGAATATGATAAGATCGAAATCCCTCCCATTAAACCAAAAGTAACGCGTGTTCGCTTGTATACATGCACCTGCAAAACTTGTGGGGTCAAGGGTACCAGCGAGATTTGTCCGTAAATGCACGCTAAGAGATTTTATTTAATCAAGCTGCGATCCAGCACATATTCTCCGTATAAAATTACATTATCCCAACCAACAGGGCTGATATGAGGAAGCATTTTTAAACAAGCTTCATCCAATTCATGACTATGCATTTCTATGATCCGTGTTATCTCTTTCGCTTGCCAATAAATGATGCTGGCAAGAATAAGGGTTAAGCAACTGCAAGTATTACGCTGTTCTTGTAAATCTCTGGCAGTGATGCGGCCTCGTTTTCCGTAAGCAACGTCACGCGCCAGCTGGTGAAGTTGTTCACCTTTGAGCAAACCCCGCCGCCTATTTTGCCTAAACAATGGATTACACATATGATTTAGAATATTTTCAGTTTTGAAAATGCGCCCTAATTCACGGCTAGCTCGATAAAAATGGTTTTTAGGACTAAAGCCTGTTAATCGTTTGAGCGCTGTAGAGGCCGTAGCATGACCACTAGCCAAGGAAGCATAAAAATAACCCATCCTATCCCATTGCTCTTCAATCCAGTCCATACGAATCAGCCTATCTTTACCGAAAATTAAAGATGCTAAGCTCCCATAATCTTTAGTTTCATCAATCCTATAAATTTTCTGATGTTGCACTCCACGAATGCGTGGGGAGAGTGTCTTACCAAGCATGCCAAATCCTGCATAATTAATTTCAGTGTAGCCATGGGTATCAACATAATGCTCTTCAATTACTAAATCGCTTTCGTTATATAGAACCCCATCCATGACATAAGGGGAATCCCTATCGGTACATTCAATAGGTAGGCTAAAATATGGTGCGTAGTTATCCGCCACAAATGTGTAAAATTCGAGGGCAAAATCTCGAAATTTTGTGCTGTAAGTTTGCTGTAATGTTCGCCGTGAATAAGAATAACGTTGAGCATCACTACTAGATGTTTTGCCCTCCCCCCATTGTTTGCTGATATCCAAATTAGTGAGGGCATTCACAATCAATGCGAGTACTTCTCGCTGGGCTTCCTCGGTTAATTGCCAATCAGTAATACGACGGATTTGTTCATAGCTTACTCCATCCGTGAGCCTTGCCATAGTATAAGGCCCGATAAAACAACCATATGCCATGATAGTGACCAAGATTGAGCAGATATCATCCACTTTCCGATTATTTTGTTGATGTGACAACATAAAATGTCTCGTAAAATTTAAATCATTATCCACTTCGATAAGCAGCTGTGGTAACTTAATTGAACGCATGTGCTTACTGAGCCATGATTTTAAAGTTTCTAATGCTTTTTCCTCTTCATTAGGCAGGCTTTCCGCTGAATCAACGGACAAAACCCAATTACCATTTTCTACTTTGGCGTAAGCATTATCCTTTTCAGTTTCTAAAAATTTATCAAATGCTTGGTTAAGCCTCTGCGTTAAATAATTTCTAGCTTCTTTGGAATTTTCTGGTAAGTTTGCGCGCTTGAAAAATATAGAACGTTCTTTTTCCCATTGTGAGTAAGGCATGAAAAAATTATCGAAACTACCAAAGCGTTTGCTTCCATTAACCGTGAGGTTTCCTACTCTAATTTCATCTCGAATACTGGTGAGCAGCGCACATTCCCAAGCTTGTTTATCTAATACACCTTGTGGCTTGACTAAAGCCCTAAGCTTTTTAGGAATAAACTCGATAGGAGCGTCCTCTGGCAATTTACGCTTTTGCTGCTGATTAAGCTCATGAAGTATCTCAATTGCTTTTAATAAACTGTTCGCACGCTCTCCTTTTGCCTCAAATTTTAGATGTGCAATCAGCGAAGGGGAGAATTGGCGCAGATAACTAAAGCGCTCCACAATTAAATGAAACAGATGGCTGAACTTTCCCGTCAGCCAAGTTTGTGAAGCTAACAAATGTTGTTCTAATTCCTCACGCTTGACATTATTAAATACGGTTTCCCGTAATTTGGCATCTTCAATCTCATTATCCAATAAAATGCTGGCAATAGTATTTAATAAGGTTTGTGCCTGTCTAAAATGCTTCCGCTGTTTTCTTACAGCTTCATCCATTTGCACATTGGCACGACTATAAACTTTTAGCATCAATTTATGTTGCATTTCAATGACATAATCGATGGTGTCTAAACTTAATTGCTTTAAAAAACATACCAGAGCAGTATAACGATAAGGTGCTTGCAGCTCTCTTAAGCGCTTAGCAGAGCAGCGCATGACATACTTTGCCAAACTACGTTGGTAGTTATTGTTGAGCCAGCTGATATCCAGAGAGGCGATGCCAATGGATTGAATGAGTTCCAACTTTCTGGTGAGCGTAATCAGCGCCTTTGGTGAAGGTTTAGCAGGCGCTTGTTTGAGTTGTTGCAAATGGGAAAACCGAGAGTCATCCACTTTGAGTAGTTCCTCTAAACTCGCACATTGTCCCTCAGTTAAACTGGAGAGAAGGGTCTCATAAATAAATTGCCGGGCCTTTTGGCGTTGGGTAATGATAAGTCGTTCTAAGGTATCGCGAGCAGGTTGCAAAATTTGTTGTTCTTTTAAAAATCGTTCCGTTTTGGCAAGTAAAATACTGGTATGTTCTGTACGCTGAGCCTCTGAGAACAAAAATGCATTAACCTTCTCAATGGTTATTTTGTCAAAACGATTCAGATTTAAATAATTACGAATTTGCTCTTGGTGTTCAGCAACAGTTTGTCGCCTCTTTTTATACGCGTGAATAAGCTCCATTGGACAATTCATCTGTAAACAAGCAAAAGCCAATAACTGAATTTGGATATTCATTGGAACTTGATTAGGAAATTGATTAAACATTTTGACAAACATTAGCTGATAAGAAAACCCTAGTCGATTATGCTCACCGCGACATCTTTGAATAACCGTTCGATCTTCTTCAGTAAGTGGGGTTCCGCCCCGGAAACCGCGAAACAAGGTAGTAGAGCTCTGTAGGCCTTGTTTAGTAAGGCTTTCAGAGGCATCAACTTTTTAAAATTCAGAGTTGTAGTGACCAAGCATAATGATGGAATACTTATTAAAAGTGATTGTTTATAAGGTTTTTTGAGCCTCTCTCATTTTCCGCTAAATCCAAAATTTTGCTCATTTTTTTTAAAAGCCTTTTTGGGCCTGGATTAGACCATAAAAAGCATCGTTTTGAAGGGGAGATTTTTTGTCATAAACTTTCCTGAGATAGTCCCTCTTCAGGAGAGTTTAGAGAGAGAAAGCCTTTTAAAGCAAGGCATAAAACCGTCTATTCATGTTACTGGAAAAATGCCCTAACCATTATTTTCAGGAAAGTATAAAATTAAGAGACCGAAATGAAGATAAAACCTAAACCCCTTCCACCAGGAAAACCTAAAAACAAAGATGTGAGGAGCCGTGAGCATCTTACTCCCCATGAGGTGGAGAAAGTTATGATGGCTGCTAAAAACACAGGACGCTATGGTCATCGAGACGCTACAATGATG
>DAIAOV010000171.1 GCA_027437055.1 Legionella sp.
TTAAAGAGCTCAGAGCATATCATTAATTTCTGAAATCTAGCTTATAATGGTCTATTATTGAGCTAAGAAACAAGGCCTTTTACAATTGCACTCGGTGATAAAGATTGATAAATGCGCGCTACTATTTGCTCAAATTTAACTGCGTCATCATTTAACTTCTTCCTGCTTTTTTTATTTAATTTATCTCTTGTTTTATTTTTCTTCATAAATTTCCGAGTACTCCTACCTTCGCAAGAAGTCCATTTCTATCTTTCTAAACAGATGATTACATCGATGCTAAGCGCTGTTTCATTATTTATCTAATAAAGAGATAAAAAACAATTTAGGGTTAAATTTACACCCTTCAAATAATTAAAAACAATTATTATATTCTAACTACTATGTTCTTTAAGACGCATGCTTAAGCTCCACAATATAATCCAGATGTTGACGCCTTAACTGATCTCGAATTAATAACTCAATTAATGGTTCAATAGAATAACCTAACGCATCGGAAATTTTTTTTGCAAATGCAATACCAACATCTTTTCTATTATGCTCAACATCACTAAGAAATTGCTTAGAGACTCCCACTCTTTTTGCTAAATCCACTTGAGTGATTTCATCACTTAAACGCAAAGAATGAACGGAAGTGTAATATAAATAGCGATTTTGCTATGCGGATATAGCATTCATAACAGCTGTTTTCCAAGTTTTATCCCAATCATTTGATCCAATAGTCGCTCTCAATTGTAGCAAAGGATCTAATCCTTCTCTTGACCATCTCATGTGTTGTTGGCCTTTACAGCGTTGATTGATCAAGCTTTCAACAGTTGACTCTGCTAAGTTACTGGTAAAAACAAGTCCATTTTTTTGCCGTTCTCTATAATTAATAATTTTATCGGTATTATTTTGTATATACGATTTCAGTTTTTCCAAACGCGGTTTATAAGTTTTAGGACAATCGTCAATTAAAGAATCCAACCTTTTTAAAGCATTCTCTGTTTTTCCACGCCAAAGATGCCATTTTATTCTGGCTAATTTTGGCTTTAGCTCTTCAGGTAATGCAATGTTTTGAATTTTCATGCCCAAGTGGAACCAGTCTAATATGCGCGTTATTGATGCGCATAACGGAGTCAGTGCCTCGACTATTTTCCAGCAATTATCAGCCCCGTCACACAGCGCTGTAACGTTTGTTTGAGGCGACAAACCTTGCTTTAAAGCAGCAACAATCGTGTTATTAATCATCTGCTTCTGGCCATCATCTAGCGCTGACGCTGCACAATGTTTACTGGTTAATGTATTACGTGTTCCTTTATCATTACTCACCAAGGCATCTGGTCGATAAATCACTGCTGCCATCGCTTCAAAGCTGCGCTTACCTTCTTCCGTCGTATTAATATGACCACCATCTACGTTAATAATGAGTTCTTCAGCTATCCCGGACGAGGCTACGGTGCTTTCAGCATGATGTAGCGCTTCAACCTGAGCACCTACTTTCTCCGCAGTGTGTTTAATACGGTCGTGATTATTTATATACCGTTTTGACCGAGAAAACATGGAAAATAGTTGCTCACTTTCACGGTACGTATGACTTGCGCCAAGTTCTGTCTGTAGTTTGACCAGATCAGCCGACATGGAGTGGCCAAGAACGGTTTTTATCGTGGATCCAGGCTCATAGTTGCAGTCAGGGCAACGTTTTCTTCCAATGGTTAGTTTGTGATCCGTGAATACATCATGATAATCAGAGCGTCTTTTTCCATATTTTACCAGATTTCTATCAGGGCAATTAGGACAACTCTCTACCACAGATTCTATCAGCGTAATTTGCTCTTTGAGCAGCGCGTCTTGGCAAGAGTGAACCAATTTAACTTGCTCCTCATGTGCAAATCCAAAATTAAAGATATCCTTTGGTTTCTCTATCGAACCTTCCATCATTACTGTTTTTGATAAAACCTGTTGAGCATCTAGAGACGATTCATAGCATTCAAAAATAATGCGATATTGTTTTGACACGCTGGCAGTCCAGTAGTAAATTTAATTGTGCTCAGTATACACCAATACTCATTAAATCGCTATTTATATTACACTTCCATCTTTGATTATTCAAATGTAAAAAGTTTGGTGGATTATCTTTTGCAAGAGTTATCTCTTAAAGAAAAGGTTGCAACCCCTCTAGCACAAGGTCCAGTGAGTGCGGAGGAAGAGATTGCTATTATTGGTATGAGTGGCGAGTTTCCAGGAGCTCGCACTATTGATGAGTTTTGGAGTTTATTGGTTCATGGTGAAGAAGGGGTTAGTGAGGTTCCTAGTACACGCTGGGATATCAATACTTATTATGATCCTAATCCTGCTGCGCCAGGAAAAATGATTAGTCGTAGGGGGGGATTCATACAAAATATAGATCAATTTGATGCTTCATTTTTTTCTATCAGCCCTAGAGAAGCCAATTATTTAGATCCTCAACAGCGGATGTTACTCAAACATTCCTGGCTTGCTCTTGAATCAGCAGATCTACCTCCGCACGCTCTTAAGGGGAGCAATACGGGCGTATTTATTGGCATTTCAACGAGTGATTATGGATCGGTGATTAACCAAAATATTGATTCTAAAGAAATTAATTCTTATATAGGAACGGGCACTGCATTTAGTACTGCAAGTGGTCGCATTTCTTATGAATTGGGTTTGCAGGGACCTAATTTTGCAATAGATTCAGCGTGCTCTTCTTCATTGGTTGCTTTAAATGAGGCTTGTGAGCGTTTACAAAATGGTGAATGCTCTTGTGCTCTTGTCGGCGGGGTGAACGCTATTTTTTCTCCTGAATTATCGATAAATTTTTCCAAAGCAGGAATGTTAGCACCTGATGGAAAGTGTAAAACATTTGATGAAAAGGCTGATGGATATGTTCGTGGCGAAGGCTGTGGGGTGGTCATTCTGAAACGACTATCGGATGCACTTCGTGACAAGGATCCTATTTGGGCTGTGATTAAAACCTCTGGGATTAATCAGGATGGAGCATCGAGCGGCTTAACGGTGCCAAATGGCCAGGCACAAGAACAGCTTTTAACTCGCGTTCTAGCTCAATCTAACTTAAATACAGATGATATTGATTATATCGAATGTCATGGTACAGGAACTAGTTTGGGTGATCCTATTGAGGTAGGGGCCATTGCTCGGGTATATGGTTGTAATCGAAATAAAAATCATCTATTAAAATTAGGCTCAGTAAAAACCAATATTGGCCATTTAGAGGCTGCAGCTGGGATTGCCGGATTAATTAAAGTTGCTCTTGCTTTGAAATACCATAAAATTCCCAAGCATTTAAATTTTACCCATCTTAATCCTCATATTGATTTGAATTTTCCTGCTGAGATTGTGACTGAGACAAAGGACTGGCCTACCAGAAATAAACCAAGACGTGCAGCACTAAGTTCATTTGGTTTTAGCGGTACTAATGCGCATGTGATTTTGGAAGAGGCTCCATTGGAAGCAGCTCTGGATGAGTCTATTACTCTTCCACAAAAGCAGATTTTTATATTGTCTGCAAAGACTCAGAAATCGCTGAATGACTTGATTGCTTCCTATATTCATTACTTAGAACTGAGCATTGAAGATTTGCAACACATTTGTTATAGCGTTGCGGTAGGTCGTACTCATTTTACTCATCGCATGGTCTTAGTAGTGAAAAATAAGAGTGAATTACTTCATCATTTAAAATTTAATGAATACCTGTCTGCTGTTGTGAATTTAAATGATGAGTTGGTAACTTCTGGTGATATTGATGTATTAGTTAAAGAATATTTAACAGGCAAACATATTGATTGGGAAGGTTATTATAATCCTTATCGTAAAGCGCTACGTAAAGTCCGTTTGCCAACTTATTGCTTTGATGATCAACGTTATTGGTTGGATATAAAAAAGAAAAAAATGTTACCCTATGGTGAGCTGGTTCATGAGCTGTTAGGTGCCAAACAGTCAGGCCATTCCACTGAGGTTCGCTATTTAAATCAACTGGTTTTAAATGATTTGGATTATTTAAAAAGTCATTGTGTCTTTGGCCATATTGTATTTGCTGGCGCAGGGTTTATAGAAAGTGCTTTGGCTTCTGGAGTAGAAATTTTAGGTGCTTCTCCTTTAAGGTTAAAAGAGATTTCATTGCAGGCCCCATTAGCTTTAGAAGCAGTTACCGACTATGAGGTGAGCTTAGAGCCTGGAACCAATAATTCCTATCGAGGTTCCATTTATGCTAAATCTCAAGAGGCCTTATCCTGGATCCATCATGCTGACTTTGTATTGGAATCATTATTAAGTCCTGGACATGAAGCCGTAGCTTTAGCAGAAATTAAAAATAATTTAATTCAACGTGATGTCAACCCCATATACCCGAGTTTTCATCAAAGGGGATTAATCTATGGTGAAGCGTTTCAAGTACTCCAAGAGGCTTATACTGGACATAATAAAGCTTTAGTAGCGATTAAAAATGAACACATCAATACAAAAGGCTACTATTTTCATCCTTGCTTACTTGATGGAGTTTTTCAGGCGGTGGCCTTGGCGGCTGGTGGGGACTTAGACACTACTTATATTCCTTCGGGTATAGGACAATTAGATTGGT
>DAIAOV010000172.1 GCA_027437055.1 Legionella sp.
TATATCAATCTCGCCATTTCTGCCACTCAAAAATGCAGCTTTAGTTTTCATAAGTCCTATATCGGATCCCTCGATGCTCTCTGCCGTGAGTGATGCTCTCGTCTCTAAAGATGTCTCTTCTATCTGTCTTTTTACCTTTTTCGTTTTTGTTATTAAGCCGCCACAACTGGAGGTGGTGATAGTATCTGTTACCGTCTTTACGGTTTTCACGGTTCTCGTTTCTACGCAAAACTCTTTAAACCGACGTATAATCAATTTTTTACCGCTATCGATATGCCCAGTCACCTTTAACGTTGCGGAGTCTCTAGAAGCGCCTTGTAACAAAATTCCTGCTAAAGCAAAAAAACCGCCTGCCCAATCCCGAACCAGAGGGTTATCCATACACTTCGGTAAATATAAAACCGGAACCAATACCCTTTCTCTCTTACCGGATGCATGAACAAATTCTATGACTTCATAGAATAGGATTGGTTCAAGCAGATTATCTCCATCAGTCTTTAGGTTAAATGCTTTGTTTTTTTGCAACAACCGTTTGCATATTCTTGGCATGTCGATCAGTCAAAATTGCGATGTCGATCACCCCAAGAGGGGATGAAAATTCAACCACATTATTAGCATGTCGATCACTTTTTTATCGATCTTAATAATTGTGATCGACAAAATAATAGTACCTTTTTAGTCTTACTCCTAAGTTCTAAAGCTTATTTATCTTGGTAGAATAACTGATATTTCAGTTTGCTATCAGGAGGATACGTCCATGTCGGAGGAGCGATTATCAATGAAAAAGTTAAAAGAGTTATTACGGCTAAAGTGGGGTGCTCAATTAAGCCATCGAGCAATCGGACGAGCGATCCAAGTGTCACCGAGCACCGTCAGTTATTATGCACGAGCTTTTAAGGCCTCTGGCTTGGATTGGCCTTTAGATGAAAGCTGGGATGATGAAAAGTTGGCAGCCTGTTTAGAACCCCATTGCCAACAACTTAAATCCCAAAGTGTAACCAAAGCGCCGTTGGATTATAGTGAAATCCACCAAGAACTCAAACGCACTGGCGTTACTTTACAATTATTATGGGAAGAATATCGTGAACGTTGTCCTAAGAAAGCCTATAGCTACTCAGAATATTGCAGACGATATCGAGTCTGGGTAAAACAACTTAAACCCCACTTACGACAAACTTATAAAGCAGGTGAAAAATGTTTTGTTGATTATGCTGGCCCTAGGATCCCGATTCATTTAGAAAACGGGGAAATAAAAGAGGCAATGATTTTTGTTGGGGTATTAGGCGCTAGTAATTATACTTTTGCCAAAGCGTATTTTACAAAAAGCTTGCCTGATTGGTGTGCAGCACATGTGAGTATGTTCGAGTTTTTTGGTGGATTACCTACTCTCGTGATCCCAGACAATGAAAAATCCGGCGTTAAGAAAGCCTGCTACTATGAACCGGAATTAAATGTTCACTATGAGGCGTTAGCGGCACATTATCAAATAACCATATTACCAACCAGACCTTATCATCCTAAAGATAAAGCGAAGGCGGAATGCGGCGTATTAATCGTTGAACGCTGGTTGATGGCCCGTCTGCGCAATCAGATATTTTTTAGTTTGGAAGAGTTAAATCAGGCAATTGCTAAACTTTTACTGTTGTTAAACGAGAGGCCTTTTAAGAAATTACCGGGTTCTAGAAAAAATCATTTTGAAACCTATGAAAAGAAAGAACTACGCCCACTCCCCAAAGAGCCGTATGAATTTGCAGAAATCAAAGAAGTTCAAGTGAACCTAGATTATCATGTAGAAGTGAAAGGGCATTACTATAGTGTTCCTTATACTTTGATTAAAAAACGAGTCCAATATCGTTTAAGTAGCCATACGTTAGAGGTGTTTTATAAAGGACAGCGAGTGGCGAGTCACCAGCGTTCTTTTGTGGTAGGAGAACATACCACCACCCAGCAACATATGCCTCAAAGTCACTTTGCTCATCTAACTTGGACACCTAATCGTTTTGTTCATTGGGCTAAAGCCATTGGTGATGCTGTTACTCAAGCTGCTAAATGGAACATACAACAACAATCTCATCCAGAATGTTGTTATCGTATTCATCTGGGATTAAAAAATTTAGCTAAACGTTATGGATGCCCAGAGCTAGAGAAAGCTTGTAATTACGCCTTGCAAATAGGCTCGCCCACCTACAAAAGCATTCATTCAATTTTACAAAAAAAGATGATGGCATTGCCATTGGTAGAATCAGAACCCTACCAAGGCAAAGCTCACCACAACGTAAGGGGTTCTGAGTATTATAGGGGATTATTATGTTAATAGGACAAACCAAACAAAAACTCTCGGAATTAAAATTACCGGGTTTTATACAAGTGTTAGAGGAAACGCTAGTTAATCCTAGTTCTCTGTCGGCTGCAGAGATCATTGGTCTCATGGCAGACCGAGAACTGGTGAATCGACAAAACCGACGGCAGTCTCGTTTATTAAAAAAAGCTAAGCTACGTTACCCGCAAGCAAGTATTGAAAACATTGATTACCAAAAAACGAGAACGTGGAATCAACAACAATATTTAAGTTTGACTGATTGTGCGTTCATCCGCCAAAATCGGAACTTGGTTTTAACTGGACCCACAGGGGTTGGAAAAAGCTTTTTAGCTTGTTCATTAGGATATCAAGCTTGCCGCTTATTTTTTAGTGTACGTTATTTTAGGGTACCTCGGTTACTCGAGAACTTAAGGATTGCCCATGCGGACGGGAGTCATACATTAGTACTTGAACAGTTATCTAAAACACAACTATTAATACTCGATGATTGGGGCATTGATCGCCTCGAACGTCAAGGTAGAAAAGATCTACTGGAAATTTTAGAAGATAGATACCAGCGAGGTTCTACCATCGTCACCACCCAATTACCTATTGAGCTCTGGGCGGATTATATTGGTGATAGTACTCTCTCGGATGGGATCTGTGATCGGCTTTTAAGTAATGCTTACCAGATTAATTTATCTGGAGAATCTATGCGAAAAGAAAGTGATCTCTTGACAGATGTCGATCAGATGGTATCATAAATTTTGAAACTAGAAATTGGGAGTAAATGGCGATCGACATGGTAATAATCATCGATCGACATAATAAGAATACGCAAAGCAACATTTTGTAACTCCCAGTATTGCTCAAATTTAACTGGAGAGCAATACCCTAATGTCGAATGTCGACGTTCACGATTATAAAATATCTCTATGTATTCGAATATCGCACTTTTAGCCTCCTCTCTAGTATCAAAAACATAATCAAACATCAATTCCGTTTTTAATGTATGAAAAAAGGTTTCAGTAACAGCATTGTCGAAACAGTTTCCCTTGCCACTCATACTTTCAAAACCTGTGGATAGCAATGGCTTTCAAAGTCGACGCTTCGATGAGGAGAAAGGGCGCGAATTCCATCAGAGCCCGGGCTTAACGCCTACTTTAAAGGCCGGATATACGCATGCACTCTATCTTTACTTTGCCGGGTTAAAATTATTCTTCACAAACGGGGCGTGTCCATATACGCTATCCATGGTTCGCAGCGAATGCATAGATCATTTGACGAAACTATAATTTGTCCCTCAATAATTGATACAGCGATACAGACACTACTGCTGCCCACTGCAAGCAATTTTGCTAAGGTATTTTACCTATTTTGGCTATGTCTTGTCATCTGCTAAAATCTGCCGATAGACCCCCTAGACCCCCTGCGACTTTTTTTAGATAACAATCTTCACATTTGTTCAACTAATTCAGCTTGTTTAGATTTAATATTCACCCACACACAAACATCTGGCGGATCAACAACAACGTTAGGATCTAATGCTTCTGGTATAAGAAAAACAACCTCTACCAATTCACCTTCCACTCTACCTATAGTCCCAGGTCGTACAAATAATATTTTCCTGTTTTCAAGATATTTTTCCGCTAATCCGATGATTTCCGTAGTGTTCATGGTACAGATTTCTCCATATTTTTGTTTAACCTAGCTACATAATCAATTGAAAATTTTCTCTCCATTTCATTTAAATTAAATTATCCCATATTCTATTATTATTTTGCAAACGATTCAAAACAGATTGTTCTCGTGCTGCCCTTCCCATTTTTACATAAGCATCAAATCCGTTATTTTTAAAATCTATATAATGAGATAATTCGTGCTTTACCTGTAATACTGTAGGATTTTTTGGTAGAAACATTGCACCCGAACCATCTGATCGCGCAGTAAAGTGTGGATGACCTTCAGTTCCATATACATGAACCCCTCTTTTTTCTAAATATTTTACTAACATGACAAGTTTGTTTTTAGGATATAACTCACGTATCTTCTCCAAATTTCATGGTACACCCATCAAGAAGTGTTATGGGCTGCGATGAGTTGAGCCAAAGCTGGCATTTCAAATCGTTGGCTAACACGGTCTTTAGTGTAAAGAAAAGCGTTAAC
>DAIAOV010000173.1 GCA_027437055.1 Legionella sp.
GATTGGTATCAAAAAGCGCAGGGACTTATTTGGGCTGAAGTGAGCTTAAAGAATCATGACGCACAATCCTTAAGTGCCAATATCAAAATTATGGATAATAGCGGACTCTTGATAGCGGAGATACAAGGCTTTATTGCGCGTGCGGTGACCAAAAATACTATGGAAAAGTTTCTGTTATCAGAGAAAGAGCCATTAGGGTGTTATGTTGAGGATTATGAATTATACAATGTGCCGCAAGCATTGAGCTCGAATCAGGACGTCTTGATGGTTAAGGACAGTAGCATTGCTGAGATAAGCAATCGTCATTTGGTATTTATTTATGAGAATCATTTTATGACCCTAGTTGCTTTGGCAAAAAAACTACTGACTAATAAACCTTTGAGTTTTACCCTAGTGACCCATCAGGCCTTTTGCCTTGCCGGAGATGAGGTCAATCCAGAGCATACCCAGGCTCTTGGTTTTTGGCGTACCTTTTCTCACGAAGCAGGTTTTCCTTGTTATCTGATTGATATTAAAGACAAAGAACCGTTGGATTCGATATTGGATTTGATAGGGACTCATTCTTTACCTGAGTTCCAAGTCATCTTGCGAGGACAATCGGTCTATGTACCTCGTTTGTTCCATATTGAGGCTTATGCCAAACGCCAACATCGTTTATTAGCCCCAGAGCCTCAGATGTATTTAGCCAGCGAGGTTGGTGTAGAAAGTTTGTATTGGGCAGAGCGCAGTTTCAGTTCCTTAGGTGATCAGGAGCTTAAAATCCGTATTATAGCAACGGGGTTGAATTTCCGTGATGTATTAAAGGCGATGAATTTATATCCTGGTGATGCAGGAGATTTTGGTTATGAGTGTGTAGGTGAAGTGATTTCTGTGGGGTCACAGGTTGATGGATTTAATCCTGGGGATAAAGTAATTGCGCTGGGTCAGGGATTGTTTGGTGGAGAGGCGATAGTCAAAAAATTACAGGTCGCTTTATTGCCAAAAGTATTAAGTGCCATTCAAGGAGCGAGTATTCCAATAGTTTTTTTAACGGCCAATTATGCTTTGAATCAATTGGCCAAAATTAAAAAAGGACAACGAGTACTTATTCATGCGGCAAGTGGCGGTGTTGGATTAGCTGCAATTGAATTGTGTTTATTGAAAGGAGCAAAGATATACGCTACAGCAAGTAAAGTGAAACAGGCATATCTCAAAGACACCTTAAAGTTAGAACATGTCTATGATTCGCGCAGTCTTGAGTTTAGCCAGCACATTTTGAAAGAGACGGATGGGGTTGGTGTTGATGTGGTACTTAACAGTTTAACAGGCGAAGGGTTTATAGCATCGAGTTTAGCATGTCTTAGAGAGGGGGGTATTTTTTTAGAGATCAGCAAGCTGAACATCTACACTATAGAGCAGATGAATGAAGTACGTCCCGATGTATCCTATTATGAGATTACTTTAGATAAGCGGCTGCAAGAGGATCCCGAGTCAGTTCAAGAGGAGCTGCAGTCTCTATTGGATTTATTTGACGAAGGTAAATTAAAGCCATTGCCCATAAGGCAATACCCTATAACTGATGTGATAGAGGCATTTCATTACCTGCAGCAAGCAAAGCAAATTGGAAAAGTAGTATTAAGTAATGCCATGCCTTTTCAATATCAAGCTGAGTCGACTTATTTAATTACTGGTGGTACGGGGGGATTAGGTTTTGAGCTTGCTAAACATTTGATGGATCAGGGGGTAAAACACTTGGTTTTGACTAGTCGTAGTAAACCTTCTTCAGAGTTAACTCAATGGATGGAGCAACAGCAAACCAAGGGAGTTAGCATTAGGCATTGCGTAGCAGATGTGACTGATAAAGAGGCTTTAGCAAGAGTATTTGACGTTATTGCTCAAAGTGGCTTTCCGTTAAAAGGGATATTTCATGTTGCTGGTTTGCTGCATGATGGATTGCTCTTGAATTTAAGTGACGAGGATTTTGATGCGGTATTGGCTCCTAAAGTTCAGGGCAGTAGGAACCTCGATGAACTGAGTCGGTCTCTATATCTGGATTTCTTTGTTTTATTTTCCTCTATAGCAGTAGTATTGGGTAGTCCGGGTCAAGCCAATTACAGTGCTGCCAATGCGTATATGGACGGTTTGGCAATACTGCGATGCCATCAAGGTTTGCCTACGCTATCCATTCATTGGGGACCATTTGCAGAAGTTGGAATGGCGGCTTCTTTAGAGTCGCAACTTCGTATGCAGGGTTTAATTCCTTTCAAGACACACCAGGCATTCCAATTGATGGATCATTTGTTGCAGAGCAAGAATGCAGTGCTTAGTCTTGCGCATATTGATTGGTCACGGGTTGCTAATTCAGATAACCCCTATTTGTCAGATTTAGTGGTATTGAAAAATCAACGTCAAGGAGAATGGATTCGATTATTAGAATCAACCCCCTCTGCGGAGCGCGAAGAGGTTCTAACAAGTCAAATCAAAGAGACATTAGCCGTTATTTTAAACGTCTTGGATCCTAAAAACATTGAGGAAAATAAAAACTTTTTTGAGCTTGGCATGGATTCTCTGATGGCAATAGAGTTGAAAAACCAATTACAAGTAGGAATTGGGGCAGCGATGGTCTTATCTAACACCCTAGCCCTAGATTATCCTAGTGTAAAAGAGGTGGTGGATTATCTCTTGAAAAATATAATTATTAAAGAATCCTCACCAACAGCTCCAGCAACACACACAGTGATTCAGACTCAAGAGAAGGTGAACTTGAGGAGTATTACTCCAATACCTGAAAAGAAAGTGCCCAATAGAGATTATATTTATTTTCAAGGGGGGGAGCATGCGGTTTTACTTCTTTATGGGTTGAATGGCAGTCCCTTAGAGGTTCTTGATTTAGCCAAAAAATTGCACGAACACGGTTACTCTGTTGAGATTCCTCGTATTAGTGGGTATCACTATGATGTTAAGAAGAAACTTTTTTACCCATTCGAGTATTGGATTCGTGACATCATGGCAATATTGAGCTCAATGAAAAGTCGTTATAAAACAGTTTCTCTATGTGGGTTATGTACTGGTGCTGTCATAGCACTTCGGTTGGCTGAACTTATGAGTAATGAACTGTCTGGGATAATCCTTCTTTCCACATCGATGTATCTGGATGGTTGGGCTACAAACTGGAAAAGGTCATTGATTCCATTGTTATATTATTCTCCCTTCCGTTATCGATTTTCTTTACCAGAGTCTGAGCCTTATGGTATTAAAAATCTGGAGCGTAGGGCTTTTTCTGTGAAGCTTATGGAAGAGAAATCCGTTTCAATTTCTGGCGGTGCTCAAATATCCTTTTATGATATTTATCAGGCGCGTCGACTAAATAAATTGGTTATCAAAAATCTTTCTTTAGTCACTTGTCCCACCTTAATTATTCATGCTAAAGATGATGATGTTGCCAGTTTAAGAAATCTTGAGGTAATTGTCAGCACTATTTCATCCTCTATTGTAGAACAAACTATTTTATATGATAG
Source organism: Legionella sp. (assembly GCA_027437055.1). GTDB lineage: Bacteria > Pseudomonadota > Gammaproteobacteria > Legionellales > Legionellaceae > Legionella. The sequence goes on from DAIAOV010000173.1 coordinate 3,498, forward strand.
TTATCACATGATTACTGTTGATAATGAGAAAGACTTGGTAATGGAACAATGTTGTAATTTTCTTGACAGAAACACCAATAGATAGTTGGGTACAATGACCTTATTTCCATTTGCTTAGCTTGTTTTAGACCTTTAGATTGCCACGATTCATTGACATCACTAATCCAATGATCCAGAGTCCTAATAGATTGAAAAGTAGCATAGAAACTTTGATTAACATACTCAGGTCATCTGCATACCAAACAAAAATAAAATCAGCGAAAATAATCAGGAGGAATAAAATACAAGCACTTATTTTTTGTTTTATGTTCATCGCTGGATTGTACAGATCTTGTCTTTGTAGGGTTGATTTTTTTTCCAATTCATTATCATGAGGTAGCCAATCAGGAGCTCTAAGAAACACCTGGATTTTATCTTTCCAGGATTTGCTTCGATATGCTCTAATGCAAAGTCCATAGAAAACTGAGCCAATAGACCAGATGGGATTCCAGCTATTTAGTGGTTCGACAGTACCATAAATACAAGGCTCAGCCTTATCTTCTTCCTGGAAAGTTCCAAATAGGCGATCCCAAACTATTAAAATTGCTCCAAAATTTTTATCGATATAGCGATTATTTATTGCGTGATGAACTCGGTGATTTGAAGGCGATGAAAATACTTTATCAAACCATCCAAGTTTCCCAATGTGTTCGGTATGGATCCAGAATTGATAATAAAGTACTACTATTCCTGCAATTGCAAATTGCTCAGGAGGAATGCCTACAAGGGCTAGGGGTAAATAAAAATACCACCCCATTATTGGATAGAAGCTTTCTTGTCTTAATGCGGTAGATAGGTTAAAACATTGGCTTTGATGATGAACTACATGTGCCGCCCAAAAAATGGCACTTTGATGACTTACTCGATGCAACCAATAATCACAAAAATCATAAAAAA
>DAIAOV010000174.1 GCA_027437055.1 Legionella sp.
ACAACTTTATCCCTTTTTATTGCTCGGGTGAATTCTAACCATTTTTTTACAACATTGGTATAGGGATTAGAACCCCTTTATGCCGAATTAAGCCTTGGCGGTAATTTATCTATTCCATTCCCTCAAGGAGTGAGTGGTATGTCCGAAGAATATAGAAGTATTTTGACATTAAGAGATCATTCAGAAACCAATAAACTTGCTTTTAGATTTCATTTAGCCATTCATGATGCTGGTAAAGGTGATGTAATTAAAAATGCGATAAGAATGAGCCGTGATGGGGACTATTTTGTACGTTTAGCTGATAATGCTTACTATCAACTAAATGCTGGGCAGGTCACTGTAAGTGATGAGGTACGGTTCAAAGCTGCTGCAGAACCAGTAGATCATGACGCCGCTTTAGATGTATATAGCTTTGTTGGTAGTAAGGTTAAAAAGTGTTCTCCGACTGAGTTTCTAATATGGGGACAAAGCGCGCCAGCTGAGGTAGATAAAGAAGCTATTCGTATTTGTGATGCGCTTATTCCATTATGTAATGAAATGAATATAGCTCAAATTATTCAGGGTGAAATACCTTTTGATGGCATTAAAAAAGGATTAGACTTATTCTTTGCAGCCTATAGAAAAGATCCTAAAATGGCTGAGCTAGTGTTTGCTCATCACTGTTTTGATATTTTTGGTGCTGCTCCTACAGATACATTTAATAGCATTAGTGCTGGACAAGCAGAAGTCCAACTAAAAATAGGACTGCTGTATAATACACTTATATCTGTAGCACAAGACAAAGGAAATCCTGAACCTAGTAAAACAGCATTCCAACTTTATCGCCAACAATTAGCTCAAGCAATGCCAACAATATTGCATATGGAAAAGAATTCAGAGAATGAGCAAAGAATTATTGCTATGACTCGTGTTGCTCAGATGCTGCGTTGTCATTTATTCAAAGTGAAAACTGATGCTAAAACCTCTCAAAAATCAATTGCTGAAGATGGAAATTATGAGCAACGAACCAGTCTTTTTGCTACTAGTGTTCAAAAAGCATTTGATCTTCTTGAGACAGAAGAGCAACAGCAATTAATTGAATTGCTCAACAGAAATGATAGTACTCCAGGCAAACCTGCAGTAATGGTGATGTATGGACCAAAATTGTTTTTAACAGCAACTACAGGTACAGAATTTGCTCCTAAAGATCCAGAGGAACTGGCTGTAATTGTAGAGCGTTTAGTGCCAATGCTTAAGCTTTATACAAAATTATATAACTTACAGGCTCAAGACTCTTCTCAATATAGTGCAATAGAAATTGGAGAATTAGCCCTGATCCTTGAACGTACTTTTAATTACTATAAAGATGCAACTAACGAACAAAAAGAAGACTTTGTTAATCTCTTATTGACGTTGCAAAAAATAAGTAAGGAACAAAAGTCCAATAAAGCTAAAGAGTTTTTAGACAAACTTCCTGCTCTTGCAGATATGAAAACTAAATCAGCACAAGAACAGTTGTTATGTATTCAGGATGCGTTAAAATCAGTTAACGTTGCAATTGAATTCCCTGCGGTGAAGTCCGAACAAGAGCTAGAACCTCATCAGCGTATTTTAAAAACAATATGCGATAACCGACAAGTTCTTCCTAAATATGCACTGCAAGAGCTTTTGATAAAAGAAGTGAAGCAAGTTAGTTTGACACTTGATCAATACGTGGAACTGTATGGTGGTATTAAGAGCATAGAGGAATTAAATACTCACAGAAATTCTATTTGGGACAGTTTCTTTGGTATTAACAATACAACTTCTTGGAGTAATACCCTAAAAACGATAAGAGAGCAGGCTTTAGACACACTATTGAAACAAGTGGATGAACTTACTATTAAGGAAGAACAATTAGCGTTATTAGAAGCAGCTAAAAAACTGCCTTTATTCTGTGAGCACCGTAATAACTTTATTATGCAAGGTGCTTGGGGTAGAACTCATAGCGTAAAACTTATAGAAGAAAAGGAAGCTGAGATTCAACAATGTTCTTTAAGTTTAGTGTAATGATAATTATATAAGGATATAGATTTGTCCTATGAGTCCCTCATCAACTTAAAAGTAGGGTCATTGTCAGGGTGAATATTTATCAAAAAAAAGGCTCGTTCAACGAGCCTTTTTTATATAAAGTTTCTCTTATTCGTCAGTTAAACGAAAGTATTTAGTGCCGAAATATTTTTGTAATTTCTTTCTTATAGTGCCACGGCTAATGCCCAACATCTTGGCGGCCTGTAATTGATTTCCACGACGCTTTTCCATTACGGCTTGCAGTAAAGGAGGCTCCACTTCAGACAAAATCATGTCATAAAGATCATCAATACTTTTAGATTTATTCTCAGCGAGAAAACGGGTGACCAAACTGTACACTAAATCCTGTAAACCTTGCTCTTGTTTAATGGATTGAGCAGTAGCTTGTGTTTCAATGACATTCATCTTAACTTCCTTATTATTAATTAAATCATACAGTCCAATTGCTTACACTTACAAATGAAAGCAAGATTAATTGTACATGAAGGCTAAATGATTATCTATATTTTCTAACTAAAAACATGCGTTCTTTTAGGACAATTCAGTCTCTATTAGATCGTATAAAGAGCAGTCTGATTTATTTGCCGACAATGACTCTTTGATATCAGATAACTGGTTAATCATTTTCTGTGGTTGGTTCAAATCGTTGCAAAAATTTAAAATATATTGAGATAATTCAATGGCGTTACAATCGTATTGTAAAAATTCTGGGACTACCATTTTATTTGCTAAAAGATTACATAGCCCTAAAAATTTTACTTTTATAAGTCTCATGGCTGCTATATAAGTAAGAAGTGATGATTTATAAATAATGCACATTGGCTTTTCTAATAGAGCGCACTCCAGTGATGCGGTTCCTGATGCAACAATGACAAAGTCTGCTGCAGCCATACAATCAATAGCATTACCTTGACTGTAGGTGAGTGATAAATTTTGATTGGCAAAATACGCTTTAATTTTCTCAACATTGATCGTTTCGGCAATAGGTAGAACAAAATGAAGATTTGGTAATTGCTTATCAAGTAATACTGCTGTTTCTTGCAGAATTGGCATATGTTTTTCAATTTCATTATTACGACTACCGGGTAATAATGCGATAACCATTTTTTGTGTGGGGAGGTGTAGCTTCTTTCTAGATGCTAATAAATCGATCGCAGAAGGTATTTTTTCCACTAGTGGGTGGCCAACAAAACTGACAGGAACACCTGCTTTTTCATAAATTGTTTTTTCAAAAGGAAATATCACCGCCATTTTATCGACGCACTCTTTAATTAAATGAATGCGATTTCCTTTCCAGGCCCATATTTGCGGACTAATATAATAAATAATTTTAATGCCAAGCTTTCGCTTTGCATATTTTGCCAACCTTAAATTAAAGCCTGGATAGTCCACTAAAATGAGTAAATCTGGTTTTTGTGCTTTTAAATGTGCTTTAATTGCCTGGAAAGCTTTATGCAGTATTCTTAAAAAGCGAACTACTTCCGTGATGCCAGTAACGCCATAACGCGCGAGATCATAGATCAAAGTAGCGCCCGCATTTTGCATATGTTTGCCACCAATGCCACTAATTTCTATATTAGAAAACCGTGCTTTTAATTGTTGAATAAGGACTGCAGCATGGATGTCACCTGACTCCTCACCCGCTATTATGACAATTTTCTTAGCTTTCTGCATAATATTCGGAGAGATTAGTGTGAATCAGTGAAGTAATTTTTTCTGCAGTTTCTAAGGCATATTTCCCTTCTTCGCCTGTGACGAGAGGCGTTGTATTCTTTTCTATGCACGCTAAAAATGCTTTTATTTCTTCTAATAAGGCATCACCTTTATCAAATGCTTTTTGATCTCTTGCAATGGCGGGGATTCCTGGAAACATTTCTTCATTGCTCTTTTTAAAGATGGCTAATTGCTTATTATGATAATCAATAGAAATATAAGAGTTGTTTTGAAATATTCTTGTTTTCCGTTCTGTTTTAAAACTGATTCGACTAGCAGTTACATTAGCGACGCAGCGATTGGCGAAAGTAATTCGCGCGTTTGCTATATCTATAGCTTTAGTCAGTACTGGCGTTCCTTGGGCTTCTATAGAAAGGATAGGGCTTTTAACCATATTTTGAATAATATCAATATCATGAATCATGAGATCCAATATGACATTAACATCTGTTCCTCGTGGATTAAATGGAGCAAGTCGTTCCGACTCAATAAATAAGGGTGAGTCTAAATAGGGCTCTAATGCGAGATGTGCTGCATTAAACCGTTCTAGATGCCCTACTTGCAATTTAGCATTATGCTTTTGAGCCAACTGAATTAATTCTTCTGCCTGAGCTGTTGTCTCGGTAATCGGCTTTTCAATGAGTACGTGGATTCCTTGCTCTAAG
>DAIAOV010000175.1 GCA_027437055.1 Legionella sp.
GGTTAGCTAGCAGTCCTAATAAAATCAATAGGTTGGGGCGAAAATAATGACTCAATGCTTTTTTGCCGCAAATCTACTGAGTTGGGGTCATATTTCACTTCTGATTCATAAAATTAAAGACAACAATGAACTTACTTGGTATGCAGAGCAGACCATTAATCAAGGATGGTCAAGATTGCCCCTTGAGCGCCATATCAAAGACAGCTTATTTCAGCGTCAGGCAATAGATGTCGTTAAATCTTCAAATTTTTTAACAAGACTATCGAGTTCTCAATCAAAATTGATTCATGAACTACTTAAGCAACCATATAATTTTGATTTTCTTGGTTTGCATGATAACGCTCATGAACGAGAAATAGAGTATGCCTCCATCGAGCACATTACTAAATTTCTCAAAGTTGACTTCTTTTGGCTCGTTCCTGTAATTCAATCCAATCATCCACTGTAGCATTAATATCTAAATTATAATTTATACTTTATCGATAATACGGCCTCCGGCTTGCTGGTCCAATTAGGGAACTCAGTTTTACCAGAAGCTCAGTTGAGGTGCAGTTTCAGTCTTTTCAAATAGATCGACCAGTTGGGAGTTAATCGGAATTTGATTAATCTTGCAACTACTGAGGTATACTTGTTTAGGAGTGTTACCACAATCGTCGGTTAAGGTGGTATCAGCACCTGCTACTATGAGATATTCCATCCATAATAGATTTCGTCTTGACGCCGCATGATGTAATGCAGTTTGTCCATTCTCATCAGGAATATTCAAAGACGCGTTATATTGAAGGAGAAGGGCCGCAATTTTTTTGGTAGAACCATTGCAAGATTGATTCCTAATTAATCCCATGAGCGGGGTCTTAAAATTCATAAGAAAATCTGGATTAGCATGCTGTTTTAGGAGGAGTTCTATGACAGGGATCCCTGCGGAAAGAATATCATCTTGATTGTATAACTTCATACTTTCATTGGCGCAAAATTTATATAAATTTTTATTAAGCCCCAGCTGTTGAGATTCGTTGCTTTCAAATATCATTGTAGATTTGGTTGAGTCTCTTTTTATTGCCTGTTTTAACTTCATTAGATCTGGATTATCGGGTGAAATGGCCTGCTCTATATTCTGTAAAAGCTGTTCGGAAATATGATTTTGTTTATGCAAGAGATTTAGAACTTCGATTAATTGATCTAAATCGATTTCTAAAATGTCATAGTTCATCGATTCTTTTTCTAATAGATCATATTGAAAATCAAATTTCTCTAGGCATTTTTCAAAGTCCAAAGGATTTTCGGGTTTTTGAAAATTGATTTCAAATTTATTGTTGCCTTTTGTATGAATGATAATTTTTTGAAAATCGATACTAGGGCCATTAAAATCGTAGATAAGCTGTGCGTAGAAATATACTGTAAGTTCCAAGTGCCATCCTGATTCGGGGTTTCGTATATAATTTTGAGTTATTATTTTTGGCACAGGTTCTTTTTGCTCAGGTTCAAGAAAGCTATTTTTGCTGGACACAGATTCATCATGGCTTAATTCTTTAGGATTACCCCAAGCATTAATAAGTTCTTTAATTTCTGCCGAAGCAGCTACACCAGCAGCAGTGCCACCCAATGCATCGATGTTTTTATCCGCACCATTTTGCAGAAGTAAGAGTACTAGTTCTTTATGACCTTTTCGTGCTGCTCTGATTAAGCAAGTGTCGCCAAGAAAGAATCCTTTATTGATTTTTATATCTGGCATAGCTAGCAGTTGCCTGATTCTATTCATATCTTCCGCTCCCCAACATAAATCAAATAGTTCTTCCTCTGGTACTTTGGTTGAGGGCATTTTCACTTTCGACGCTGAGGGTTGTTTTGTTTTCTGTATAGAAAAAAAGCTTAAATCGAATGGAAGAACTGCCGGTTTGGGCTTAACCTCGGTTTGTTCGGGTAAGAAGGAAAGTGCATGTTGCTTCAATTGCTTAAGATGGCAAACTAAGGACTCTTTATTAAAAGTTGATTTATAGTAATCTTGCAGACACAGGTGGATTATAGTTAATGCTTTTTTCGGGTGTTGGCTTCGCAGAATATCTTGCAATACCGTATTCATGCTCAAACCTTCATTGTTAATTTGTATCAAGGAGTAACGCAGTAGCTGTTCTTTCAAGGCTAACCAGCTTAAATCTGAAAAATCCAGTATTGATTTTAATACCTCTTCTGGAATAGGTTCGCTGGCTAACCAACACATTTGCTCCAAGAGTAACCAGGCATCAGGACAGCTTCGTTTAATCGTTTCAAATTCGTTCCCAAAGGTTATCCAAATTGGTGCATGCTTAGGTCCTGTTGTTTCCAATTCTTCAGTTAAAAGTTCAGCCTGATGGCTTTTATATCGTTTTAAGTAAGTGGAAGCGCTAGTTTGTTTTTTAAACATATAAGCACCCATTTGTGTTAAGACTAGGGGCGAATTCTGGGCCAATTTAGCTAAGTGTTTAATTGCTTCTTCGCTAACTGTTGATAACCCTGTCATTTTGAATAATAAAGCAATGGCTTCTTCCTCCTCCATGGCTGGAACTTCTAAAACACTAAAGCGTTTATCATTGAACCAATCAAAGTTATTAATCGAAGTAATAATAATATGATGCGATTTCCCTTTGGGTAAGAAAGGTTCAAGTACTTTAGGTTTAGAGACCTCGTCATAAATCAGTAAACAATTTTCTTGTTGTTCTAGCCAATCTTTGACAAACGCCGCCTGCTCCTCTAATGACCAGTTTTCAGGAAATCGGAAGCCATTCTTTTTAGCAAGATTGATATACTGACTTTCTAAACTTTCGTTGTTGTCTCCAATTTTAAACCAGGCACATAAACTATAAGATTGAGAGAGATTTAAATAGTAATCCTCAGCTAAGGCTGTTTTTCCCATTCCCTGCAACGCGGTTAACACTAAAATTGTCTGATCTTTCTTGCTAAAGTGCTCAGTTATTTTCTTTGATAAGCCAGGTCTCTTAATAAAATAGGGGTTTATGGATGGGCGTTGGAATTGTTGTCCGATACTCAGATCTTGAGTTGGTATTAGGGACTTTCTGCTACTTTCCGTATCCTTTGAAATAGCAGCATTTTGGCTTGTGATTGGCGCAGATAAGGCTGTGTTATCTTGCTCGGATTTTTGTATTCCCTCATGTTTTCTTTTAGGCATAAATTCATTTATTGACTAAGTTTGACACATTACATCATAACATGTTTAAATTTAAATCAACAAATGATTTTATTAAACAGGAAACAGTCCTTTTCGTCAGAATCCCGGACGAACCTCATGCTCTTGTTTTAAATTCGTTATAAATCAATGCATTGTGAAGCATCAAATTCACCAGGAACTTCCTAAAACTGCCTATTACAGCGTAGCGCCGCTACAGTTGAGACACGTTTTGGTTATAGAAGAAAATTAAGCATTTTTTTAATTAAATTTATTGTCAAAACCTGCCTGATACCAATTTGAATTGATTCCTTGTAAGGCACCATCGATATACATGACATCAATCATAAAATCATCTAACACATATCTGCAATTGACATTCCCATCCGGCATAAAACCTAAGCTTTCCAGTTTTTTCTGTAAAGAGTAATGGGGAACAATATCAGTTCTTTCTAAGTCTAGAGCGACATCAATATCATAGGTTGGCCGTACATCATCTTCTATTAAATCAGTTATCAATAGCCCAACGATTTTGCCATAGCTATAAACAATATGTTCATTATTTTTTCGATATTTTGAATCTACAGAAAATTTCTTTATCAAAGAATAGACCAAAAGGCATTTTCTTATCAGACGAATTAATGCAGCTCAAAGTAAGAAAAAAGTCGCACTTTCAAAAAATCAATGAGAAAGAGATAAATAATGATGGTGACCAAGAGTTTTATAATCAAAAAGAGACTAATAGAGGCCATTAATATCCCCTGCGTGGCTAAAACAGATACAATGACGATGTCACATAGAGAGCTTGTGATGAGCCAGCGGCTAGGCATTGAGCTCCATAAATGATTTCGCTCACGAATAAGATAGACAGCTCCTTGGCCAGTAAAAACCAACATGACAAAAATTAATGTCTGTAATTGAGGCAGTGAAAGATGAAGAATAGTTTGCGCATAAAAGAATACAGAGAATGAAAGGAATAAAATAAAAACAGATAAGATACCCCCTGCAGCCATTATATGAGCCATTTGCCAACGCGCAGGATTTGGTGAAAAAGACACATTGTCCGTAGCAATGGACATGGTGACAAAATCATTAGTAAAAAGCAGTAAAATAATTAAAAGAGGTGTAATAATCATGTCTCCTGTTAGGATAATCCCTAAGGTTAAAAAGACAGTGATTTCAAAGCTCTTGATAATTTTATTTAGAATATAAGTAAGCATCCGTTGATAAATAC
>DAIAOV010000176.1 GCA_027437055.1 Legionella sp.
GAGCATCCAGAAGTGGTATATTAATAAAGGGAAGTAACTATTTAGAAGCATTAAATAATGTTGAAACAGTTATTTTTGATAAGACGGGCACATTAACAAAAGGGGTATTTAATGTAACTGAAATAAATCCTCAAAATAATTATACTAAAGAAGAACTGCTGGAATATGCCGCCTATGCAGAAAGCTATTCCAATCATCCAATTGCAGTCTCAATTTTAAAAGCCTATGCAAAAGAAGTTGATAAAAATAAAATTGAAAGCTATGACGAAATATCAGGACATGGCATTAAGGTTAAGGTTGAAGGTAAAGAAATACTTGCCGGGAATATAAAATTAATGAACAAAGAAAATATTAACTATAGCAAGCTTGAATCTGTAGGAACTGTAGTGCATGTATCATTAAATAATGAGTATGTAGGTTATATTGTAATTTCTGATGAGGTTAAAGATGATTCAGCAAATGCTATTAAAGCATTAAAAGCACTTGGCGTTAAAAAGACAGTTATGCTTACAGGTGATGCAAAATCTGTTGGTGATAAAGTAGGTAAGCAGTTAGGCTTGGATGAAGTATATGCAGAGTTATTGCCTACTGAAAAAGTTGAAAAGCTTGAACTGATTGATAAAGAAAAGTCGCCGAAAGGGAAACTCGTCTTTGTAGGTGATGGTATTAATGATGCACCGGTACTTGCAAGGGCAGATATTGGCATGGCAATGGGCGGGCTGGGGTCGGATGCAGCCATTGAAGCTGCTGATGTAGTAATTATGACCGATGAACCATCAAAGATAGCTACAGGTATAAAAATTGCAAAGAGAACAAGAAGAATTGTATGGCAAAACATCATACTTGCTATGGGAGTTAAAATAATTGTTCTTATATTAGGTGCCGGTGGTATTGCTACATTGTGGGAGGCAGTGTTTGCTGATGTCGGAGTATCGGTTATTGCCGTATTAAATGCTATGAGAGTAATGAAAGTAAAGAATTTGTAGTATAGTACGCTAATGAGTGAACTATAAATATGGTGCTGAAGCGTTCGTTGTTGGGAGGTAAAAATGTTTTATATCATAATCGTTGCAGGGCTTGTTATAATCGATCAGTGGAGCAAATACCTGGCAGTAACCTATCTAAAGCCAATGGGTTCAATTCCTTTAATACCGAATGTATTCCACTTAACCTACGGACAGAATACCGGGGCTGCTTTTAGCATACTGCAAGGCAAACAGACTTTTCTAATAATATTGACATCCATAGTTATTGCAGTTCTTATCCTATACCTTATAAGGAATTATAAGAAAGGCAGCAAGCTATTAAGCCTCTCCGTTGCCTTTATTATCGGCGGAGCATTGGGAAACCTTATGGATAGGGTTAGATTAAGTTATGTGGTTGACCTTTTTGATTTCACCTTAATTAACTATCCCGTGTTTAATTCGGCAGATATTTTTGTGGTTGCAGGTACATTAGCTCTCGCCTATTCGCTTTTATCCTCTGATAAGGCAGGGGTATAATAAAGGAGGGGCTGCATTGTCAAAGAAAACTCCAGAGCTAGGACTATAGAATAACATAATACATGAATAATTATATGATACACAATATGAATAAAATCAGAATAATAAAATAGAAAGAGGTATGAAAGTATGAGTTTTTTTTCAAGATCGTCAAAAGGAAACCATTATAAACATGGCAATTATGGAAGTAACCACTACCAGAATAAAGGGATTTTAGGAGATTTATTTAAACATCTTATTTCTCGAAGCGGTTCTGGCGGGCATTATAATAACCATGGAAATCAAAGCAACAATATGCCTATGCCAAATCAACACTTACCAAATCAAAGTATAATAAATTGTGGTAAGTGTGGTTCCAAAATACCAACAGGTTCTAAATTTTGCTTGGAGTGCGGTGACAAGGTTCAAGATGCATTGTTTTGTACAAATTGTGGTGAAAAAGTACCATCCAATTCCAAATTTTGCCATATATGTGGAAATAAATTAAACGGGTAATTATATGAGTTTTTTCAGTGCAAAAAAATATTATGGCCAAAGAATTGGAAATTACACTATTAGGGAACTTGTAGGAGAAGGAAGATACGGCATGTGCTTTATTGCTGTATCAGACATGGGCAATAAGGTCATCATTAAAAAATTCAGACAAGGCATTTTAAAAAAGAACTCAGAAAAGAATATGTACGAGGCAGTGATACTTTCAAAGCTCAAGGATACCAGAATCCCTGAACTTTTGGGTGTTATTAATCAAAAATCCTTTTATGGCTATGTTTTGGAATTAAAGCCGGGAAATACCGTTAAAGATTTGCTGTTTAAGCATAAGTATAGATTTTCAGATGAGGAGTTCTTTAATATCGGGCTCCGGCTAATCAACATAATAAAACACCTGCATGAAAACGGTATTGTGCATAGAGATATCAGGATACCAAATGTTCTCATTGATAAGGAGAATGTATATCTTATCGATTTTGGCCTAGCAAGATTTGCAGATGATAATGAGTATAAGTACAATATTGACTATTCTTATTTGGGTGATTTTTTCTTATATTTGCTGTATTCAACATTTTCCAATAATAAGAAATATAAAAAATTACCCTGGCATAAAGAGTTGCCGTTAACAGATAAGCAAAAAACACTTCTTAAGAAGTTAATGGGCCTTGAGACAGTATATGAAAGTATCAAAGATATTGAAGTGGATTTTGTTGATGCGTTTGGATGCTGTTAGCAATATCAGGGCTTATAGGAGGGCGTAATGTCGCAAGATAATATTACAAAAATCTATTTGAATGATAAAGAATACATACTCATTGGTACAGCCCATGTATCAAAACAGAGTGCGGGACAAGTAAAATCATTGATTGAATCTGAAAAACCAAACTCTGTATGTATTGAGCTGGATGAACAAAGATTTAAAACCATCACAGAAGGTAATAAATGGAAGGATGCTGATATATTTAAGATAATCAGAGAAAAAAAAGCAACATTGCTTTTGATTAATTTAGTCATATCATCATTCCAAAAACGTATTGCAAGACAATTTGACATTAATGCGGGACAAGAGATGCTTCAGGGAATTGAATCTGCAAATGAAATAGGTGCAGAACTGGTTCTGGCTGACAGAAATATTCAGATAACCTTTTCACGCATTTGGCATGAAGTTGGTTTTTGGGGTAAAGCGAAACTACTTATGGAAATCATACTCAGTATATTCAGTGATGTAAAAATTTCAGAAGAAGAGCTCGAGAAAATAAAATCTCAAGATATGCTAGATTCTGTCCTCAAGGATTTTACTGTACATTTCCCTAGATTGAAGATTCCATTAATTGATGAGCGGGATCAATATTTAGCCCAAAAGATCAAAGATGCACCCGGAAATAAAATTGTTGCTGTTTTAGGAGCGGCTCATGTTTCAGGTATCAAAAATGAAATACTGAAAGAACATGATTTGGAGAAGCTGGCCCAGTTGCCTCCAAAATCAAGAACTGTACAGATTATTTCCTGGACTATACCGGTTTTGATCATTGCTCTTATCATAGCTACTTTTTTTGCAAGTCCTTCTGCAGGAGCCCAGCAGACAATCAACTGGGTACTGTGGACCGGATCTTTTGCAGCTATTGGGACAGCGCTGGCTTTTGGTCATCCACTGTCCATTCTTACCGCTTTTGTTACAGCACCAATTAGTGCTTTGCATCCACTGATTGCTGTTGGATGGTTTGCAGGATTGGTTCAGGCTTACATCAAACGTCCAAGTGTGAGAGATGTTGAAATGCTTACTGAGGATATTTTTAGTCTTAAAGGGTTTTGGTACAACAAGGTGACTAGAATCCTGCTTATTGTTACATTGGCAAACATCGGCGGCTCTATCGGCAGTCTGGTTGGAGGGTTGGAAGTTGTACGAGGATTTATGAATACTATTATATGATATGCTATTTATTTGGATGGTGGCAATGCATATACCACTTATAAAAAACAATGAAGTGATCACCTAACGTCTAACACGTAGCCATGATTTTGCGGATTTGCTCATAGATATCCTGCTCCGTGAATAAATCACCAATCGCTTGACTCCCCAACCGTTCCAATATTTCTTTTCTGCCTCTACCGAAATGCTGCAAAAGTGCTTTCACGTAACAAATAAATAAGTTTTATCAATAATTATATTGTTATCGTTTTTGTTGAGTAATCTGCTAAATTTCTCTGTTATACAAAATGGGAAGTTGACATTCAATATAAAGGCAGCCGAACAAGAAGAATATCTTGATGTAGCCTCAT
>DAIAOV010000177.1 GCA_027437055.1 Legionella sp.
AAGACACTGTGAATGGTTTTTCACAACTTGCCAGCCAGTTCCCGGAAAATGCTTTATTTGTAGTTTGGCTAAACTCTTACTGGGGACCAGTGCAACACGAAGGTAAAGACTTCGAACAAATGAAAACCTACAAAGAAAACAAAGAAAAGATTTCCGCAATAATTCATATACCGGCACTTAAAGAAGAGACTTTTGGTCGTGATGTAACTGAAATGCTTCAAGAGCGTCTTACCTTTAGTGAAGCCATAGCCTCACCAGGCCGAACTATCATGACAAGGCAACGCCTCAAAATAGTGCGAGACGAACTTTTTAATCAACTAACCAATGCGGTAGTCATGTAATGGCCGATCAATTCGAATCACTCATTAACGAGGTTGCCATAAAACATGGAGTTGTCCTTGGGCGAGATGATCCAATTCTTATATTGCAGACCATGAATGCCAAGCTGATGGAAGACAACGCTAAAACACAACAACTCATGCTCCATCAATACAAAGAGGAATTAGAGGGGATCGCTTTACGCTGGGGAAATGAGGCAAAAGAAAAATCAGAAAGGATATTAAATTCTTCTCTTACTGCAAGCAAAGAAGCAATGGCAAACGTACTTCAAGAAAGCGCAAAAAGCACTACCATCAGTATTCACAATAGCATTGAAAAATTGCTTTTTCGTACGGAAGGATTATTGCGTCGTACCGAACGAATCGCCATGTTCAACCTTGCTGCATCAGCATGTACGCTTCTAGCTGTAGGCGCTGTGATACTTGGTTTGTTTCGGTAAAAAAAGATCTTTTTTTACCTATTGGAAATTATATGAAAAAAGCATTGAGTGGAATCTTTAATTGCTTAAGAGATTGGAATAATAGTTCAATTAACTGCTGCACGATAAAAGGCGCTTCCCATGTTTGAACGTATCAACTTACTTATCACAACCCATGATTTTGGCTTTCAATCCTGGTGTGACAACTATGGCAAGGGGGTATGGGCCTGCGTGTCACCCAATGAGTGTCTTTTGGATGAAATTAGAAATTCAACTAGTGATGGAGACTGTGCGATGATCGATGCAGCAGATTATTTTGATACTACTGATTGGCTGCCATTTGTAACAGGAAATGACTTTATCGATGCGATGAATACGCTTGAAAATCTCTTAGCTACCATTCCATCGAATATGCTTCATAGAGACTCAACTTGGTCCTCGTCTATTAGTAGTGTACTGATTAATTTACAAGAGATGCGACGTACAAATAACTTTAATTTATATCAGTATGTGCCTCGAACATTGGATGAATTGCTTTCTCATCCTGAAATGATTGATGAATTGAAAATGGAAGTAGAATAAATATAATGTAAAGTTGGCAATATGGTTGCCATACAAAGTGCAAATATACGCATTGCCTCAATACTATCCGTTTCTCTTCTCCTCTTTATATTTAGCTAAATCAATTAGCAATTAATTAAATTTGTTCACCTAACTACAGCCAGGTAGCTAGGTGTTAGGCTTATTTTAAAA
Source organism: Legionella sp. (assembly GCA_027437055.1). Lineage (GTDB taxonomy): Bacteria > Pseudomonadota > Gammaproteobacteria > Legionellales > Legionellaceae > Legionella. Next base: position 1,511 of record DAIAOV010000177.1, read on the forward strand.
GCACAGCTTCAGCAGTAGTTTGTGCAAGTCCTGTCGTAATATGAGTAATTCCATTAGCTCCCATTGAAGCCGCTTGTTTTTTTAATTCGGACATTATCGACTCTTGAGAAATGGTCATACCAATCATATTATAATTTGATGCAGAGACTCTACCAACAACAGAATGGTGTTTTGGCAATTCTGAGTTTGAATGATATATCTTTACCTGCTCGGAACTAATTGGCTTTATATGACGGTTAGTAGTTGTTGATACTGCATCCCCACTCCCCATGGTGGCTTTGATATCCGTCGTATTACATCCGGTTAAAACAATAGCTGATACTGCAACTGCGTTCATTATCATGAATCTTATTTTCATTATGTTCTCCGTCTTAGTAAATTGTGGTGTATCAGGCGATGGTGGGAATCTCAAAAACTTATATCTTGACACAACATACCCACAAAACACCTTAATTAAAATTAACTGCATCGGCTAGTTTTCAGTGAATAAGCCATCATCTTGCGTTGACCACGTTTGTATTGGATGGTGTCCAAAACAAAATAAACTGGCACATAAATTTTTCGCACAATCCCTCTAATCATTTTCAATGTCCTTTGTTAAATAGAATATGTCGAATACACTATTATTATATCATTTACGGCATTTCATGCAAGCCGTATTTGACATTTTTATGTCATATTTGAGATAATAATTTTATTAAAGATATTTTTAGGATTTCATTTGAGCAACATGGACTGGAATAAATTAGCGTCCGGTATACTTAAGGCTGAATTAAAACGACGCAACATTACCTATGAGCAGCTTGTTACCCTGCTCAACACAATTGATGTACACGAGACTCATGCCAGCATATTAAGTAAAATGAGCCGAGGGGCTTTTCAATTTTCGTTCTTCTTACAGTGCGCCGCGGCTATTGGAATGACCAATTTAAGGACAGATGATCTGTTACCCAGAACACCTGAAGCTAAATCACGTTAATAAACTCAAGTGCTCATATTTTTGCTGTTTAATTAGAGTTAAATCACCTTCTTCCTCTTGATCCCTAAGATTGAAAAGACAATATAAATGCAGGGGGTTCACGCATTATCTATTTGGGATTAGTGTCTATAACCATAGATAACAAATCAAAATTAGTATTAACCTAGTCTTAACTACACTATCTATGCAAATAGAAAATTAAATGCATATAATTGATCAAATGATATTAAATTTCCTTTTTAAACAGCAATTTAAGGACAAATAAAATGCAAGTTCCAACGATATACCAAGTGATTTTACGTATCGCTGGAATATTCGCAATCATTGAAATCTTAATCATGTTAGGATTTGCATTTATTTTCACCAATTATTCGCCCATTACAGAAACACTCATTGATGTCAGCATTTTAACAACCCTAGCAACCCCTTTAGTCTATTTAACCGTCATAAAACCTTACATTACTGCAATTCATGAATTGGTGGCGTCTATGAAACAACAGGCTCTTACCGATTATCTCACTCAACTTGCTAATCGCAGAGCTTTTGAAGAACACTTAAAACGCCTTATCGCTTACAGTCAACGACATGGTATTTACAGTGCGATCATATATATCGATCTTGATGGTTTTAAGGCGATTAATGACATTTATGGCCATGCTGGTGGAGATGAGTTCATAATCAGCCTGCCCGACATCGCTAATTCAACTGAGCAAGCTATAAAATTCAGCAAGTCGATTTCTAAAAATATACTAAAATCGCTAACCACACCCATTCAATATGAAAATACTGTAATACATGTCGGGGCTAGCATTGGAATACGTATCGTAACTCCAATAAACGATACCATTGAAAAAATACTAGCGGAGGCTGACTCAGCGATGTATAAGGCCAAACAGTCTTTAAAAGAAAAAATAATGGTCTTTGAACCAGTGCTGAGTCATTCCTAAAGGAACACCTCTATGCTGTCATTAAAAGAATCCTTACAAAAATTCTTACATTCAATGAAAGACAAAATTGGCGTTCTTTATGAAGTTGCCAAAAAACCTAACACTCCCCTATTAGCTAAAATTATTGTGAGTATCGCTCTAGCCTACGCATTAAGCCCAATTGATTTAATCCCCGATTTTATTCCTGTTTTAGGATTATTGGATGATCTAATTATTTTATCAGCTTTGATTTTTATCGCCTATAAATTAATCCCAAAAAACATTTGGGATGAAGCCCGTAAAAACACACAAACAAAAAAAAATTCTTTGCCGAAAAATTGGTTTATGGCGACAATCATAATTTTATTTTGGCTTGCTATAACCCTCTATCTCTTTTTTACTTTCGTCCATTGATGCAATATTTTTATTTATTTTCTGGATTATGACTTTTAGTTTTTCATTAAATCCACTTGATAATGATCACCCACATCGCCTTTGGTTTGATCAATCATTTATAATATAGCGTTTAGTCCTTTCTTTTCTATTAAAGAAAGTAATTTCAAAGAAGTACCCGCGGGTTTTTTAAGCCCCCTCTCCCACTGACTAATAAGATCTTTAGATACATTAAGACAATACGCAAATATGGGTTGGCTCACATTTTCTCGTTCACGCAATGCTTTTATTTCCACAGGTAAAAATTCATGTATTGGGGTTAGACAGGCACGATCAAATTGCCGCATTGTTTTTTTATCAATAACACCCGCATCAAACAT